>JBOICD010000012.1:0-20688 GCA_050739855.1 Pseudomonas sp. | reverse complement strand
TGCGTTCAAGTACTTCCAGCAGACACAGCTGACGGGCCTGGTAAAGCGCACGCATGCGCCGGATATGGCCGATGAAATGACCTTCAGCCATGAAATCAGCGGTGACTGCCTGCAACAGGGTCGGGGGACTGCGGTCCATCACTGCGCGGATGGTGCAGAACGGCTCGACCAAAGCCTGCGGCAGAATCACGTAGCCCAGGCGTAGCGACGGGAACAGCACTTTGCTGAAGGTGCCGACGTAGATCACCCGATCGCTCTGGTCCATGGCATACAGCGCCGGCAATTGCCGCCCGCTGTAGCGCAGCTCACTGTCGCAATCGTCTTCAATGATCCAGCGCTGGTTGGCCGCTGCCCATTCGATCAGCTCCAGACGGCGACCGTGGCCAAGGGTAACGCCCAGCGGGTGCTGACGCGAGGGGGTAGTGAACACCAGGCGGGCGTCGGGGCTGTCGGCGATGCCTTGCTGCACATCGATGCCCTGGTCGTCGATACGGACCGGCACGACCTGGCAGCCGTGGGCCTGGAAAGCGATTCGTGCGGCGATATGGCCAGGATCTTCCATCCATACCGGGTCGTCGGGGTTGAGCAGCAGCATGGCCAGCAGGTTGAAGGCTTGCTGGGCGCCGGAAACGATCACCACTTGGTCGGCACTGCAATCGATGCCGCGGGCATCGAACACATAGTCGGCGATGGCCCGACGCAGATCCTCCAGGCCCTGCAATTCGCCATAGCCGAGCATCGCCTTGCTCGGTTTTTGCACATGACGGCTGATCAGACGCTTCCACACATGCTGGGGAAAGGCTTCGAATGCGCCGTGGCTGGGCAGAAAGGAGGTTGGCGTATCGGGGCTGTAGTGCGAGTAGGACACACCGCGAAAATGATGGCTGCGCAACGACAGCATCGACTGGCTGAGGTCGGACAGCCGCGGCGCTGCTGGTGGTGGTTGCGTGTTGCCCTGGCCCGAGCGCTCCCACTCGTCACCGACATAGGTACCGGCACCGGTGCGCGACACCAGAAAGCCTTCAGCGATCAGTTGATCGAAGGCATTGAGCAGGGTAATGCGCGAGAGGTTCAGCTCCTGGCTCAAGGTGCGCGTCGACGGCAGACGTATGCCGCCCTGCAGGCGCCCGGTGAGGATCTGTTTGCGGATCTGCAGGTAGAGCTGGCGATAAAGCGGGGTGGCACTGTCGCGATCCAGCTCAATACCCGATAGCAGCAAACCGGAGGGGGACTTCATTGGGTGCTCGTTGGCAAGGTGAAAAAGACCTGGTAATCGTACGAGAAACCCTTGCAGGCAGCCAGTGGCGCACGCTGTGTCATCAAATGAAAACACCTTGTCGTCCGATGAGAAGCACCCTCACCGCGTAGCGCTTAGAGTCCAATCAACAAAAACAGACGCAACGCGTCCGAATGGATGATTGGAGTGACATGCATGGCCAAAGTCGTACGCTTCTATGAAACCGGTGGTCCTGAGGTATTGCGCTATGAAGACGCCGAGGTCGGCGAGCCTGGGCCGGGGCAAGTCCGCCTGCGCCAGGTGGCGGTTGGCCTGAACTACGCCGACACCTATTTCCGTAACGGTACCTACCCGATTCCGATGCCCAACGGCATGGGCGTGGAAGCGGCCGGGGTGGTCCAGGCAGTGGGTGAGGGCGTGACCAACGTGGCGGTCGGCGACCGCGTGACCTACACCGGTTTTCTTAACACCCTCGGCGCGTATTGCACCGACCGCCTGATCGGCGCGGCAGCGCTGATCAAGCTGCCGGAAACCATCGCCTTTGAAACCGCAGCGGCGATGACCATGCGTGGCCTGACCTCGGCCTACCTGATGCGCCGCCTGTATGACTTCAAACCCGGTGACACTGTCTTGCTGCACGCCGCCGCCGGCGGTGTTGGCCTGATCGTTTCGCAATGGGCGCGGTTGCTCGGCGTGAACGTGATCGGCACCGTGTCCACCGAGGCCAAAGCCGAAGTGGCGCTGGCCCATGGCTGCACCCACACCATCAACTACAGCCATGAAGACGTGGCCAAGCGCGTACGCGAGCTGACCGACGGTGTGGGCGTCAATGTGGTGTTCGACAGCGTCGGCAAAAGCACTTTCATGGCCTCGCTCGATTCGCTCAAGCGCCGTGGCCTGATGGTCTGCGTCGGCACTGCCTCCGGCACCATCGCGCCGTTCGATCCGCAGATCCTGGTGATGAAAGGTTCGCTGCACCTGACCCGCCCGGCGCTGGCCGACTATATCGCCGACCCTGCAGAGAAGGCCGACCTTGCCGGTGAGCTGTTCGATCACGTCAGCAGCGGCCGCATCAAGATTGAAATCAACCAGCACTACGCCCTGCAGGATGCTGTCCAGGCGCACCGTGACCTGGAAGCACGCAAAACCACCGGTTCGTCGATCTTCGTCATCTGAAGAGGGCTGTAGCATGCACATCGAACAATTGACCTGCGCCATCGGCGCCGAGGTGTCCGGGGTTAACCTGGCGGATGCGGTGCGCGATGACGACCTGTTCGACCAGCTCCGTGCGCAATTGCTCAAGCACCGGGTGCTGTTCTTGCGTGACCAGAACATCAGCCGCGCCGAGCATGTGGCCTTTGCCCGGCGCTTCGGCGAGCTGGAAGACCACCCAGTAGCCGGCAGCGACCCGGAGCACCCGGGTCTGGTGCAGATCTACAAGCGCCCGGACCAGCCCGCCGACCGCTACGAGAATGCCTGGCACACCGATGCCACCTGGCGCGAAGCACCGCCCATGGGCTGTGTGCTGCGCTGTGTGGAGTGCCCGCCGGTCGGTGGCGACACCATGTGGGCAAACATGGTGCTGGCGTACCAGAACCTGCCGGATGAGGTGAAGCAGAAGATTGAAGGCCTGCGCGCCCGGCATAGCATCGAAGCCAGCTTTGGTGCGGCGATGCCGATGGAAAAGCGCCTGGCGCTCAAGGCCCAGTTCCCCGACGCCGAGCACCCGGTGGTGCGCACCCACCCGGAAACCGGGGAGCAGGTGCTGTTCGTCAACGCCTTCACCACCCATTTCACCAACTACCACACCCCGCAGCGGGTACGTTTCGGCCAGGACGCCAACCCGGGTGCAGGCGATCTGCTGCGCTACCTGATCAGCCAGGCGTACCTGCCCGAGTACCAGGTGCGCTGGCGCTGGAAGCCCAACAGTGTCGCCATCTGGGATAACCGCAGCACCCAGCATTACGCGGTGATGGACTACCCGGCCTGCCATCGCAAGATGGAGCGCGCCGGGATCAAGGGCGACCGGACCTACTAAGCATTAGCCATCCGCTACCTGGCGGAGCAAGACAATAACAAGACCGAGGACCACAGCATGCAATTCTTCGATGATTCGTTGCACCCGGAAAACATGGAAAAGGTGGTAATCACCGTCGCCCCTTATGGCCCGGAATGGATGCCTGAGGACTTCCCCGAAGACATTCCGCTGACCATGGACGAGCAGGTCCAGAAGGCCGTTGACTGCTACGAGGCGGGCGCTACCGTGCTCCACCTGCATGTACGAGAACTCGATGGCAAAGGCTCCAAACGCCTGTCCAAATTCAATGAACTGATTGCCGGTGTGCGCGAAGCCGTACCGGACATGATCATCCAGGTGGGCGGCTCGATTTCCTTCGCCCCTGAAAGCGACGGCGAAGCAGCCAAATGGCTGTCTGACGACACCCGCCACATGCTTGCCGAACTGACGCCCAAACCTGACCAGGTCACCGTGGCGATCAACACCACGCAAATGAACATCATGGAGCTGCTGTATCCGGAATACCTGGAAGGCACCTCCCTGGCCAACCCGGCGATTCAGGCCGCCTACAGCGAAATGACCGTACCGGCCGGGCCGGCCTGGGTCCGCGAGCACCTGCGCCGCCTGCAGGCGAGCAATATCCAGCCGCACTTCCAGCTGACCGGCATGCATGCCCTGGAAACCCTCGAGCGCATCGTGCGCCGCGGCGATTACATGGGCCCGCTGAACCTGACCTGGATTGGCATCGGTGGCGGCTTCGACGGCCCGAATCCGTTCAACTTCTTCAACTTCATTCACCGCGCGCCGGATGGCTGCACCGTGACCGCAGAATCGCTGCTCAAGAACGTGCTGCCGTTCAACACCATGGCCCTGGCCATGGGCCTGCACCCACGCTGCGGCAACGAAGACACCATCATCGACCACCAAGGCAAGCGCTTCGGCTCAGTAGATCAGATCAAGCAGACCGTGCGCGTTGCCCATGAACTGGGCCGTGAGATCGCCAACGGTAAAGAAGCCCGTGCCATTTACCGCATCGGCCAGCAGTACAGCAGCATCGAAGAAACCCTCAAAGCCAACGGCATGGCGCCTAACCGCCTGCCGGGCCACAAGGGTGTACCACAGCGCGGCTGACCGGACAGGGTCGGCCTGTGACGGCGGCGCCGACCCACCCCAGCCCACCGCGCTGTTAGTCAGGCTTTTGATAACAACAAGACTTACGCCAGACAACAGAGGAGGCAGCATGGCCGCCTATATCGCCAGCGCCGCAGATGACGGTGCCGACACTTCACGTGGCATTCCACGGCGTTATGCCTGGATTGTCTTCGCCTTGACCTTTGGCCTGCTGATTTCCGACTACATGTCGCGCCAGGTGCTCAACGCGGTATTTCCCCTGCTCAAGAGCGAATGGGCTCTGAGTGACAGCCAGCTCGGCCTGCTCAGCGGAATCGTTGCGCTGATGGTCGGGCTGCTGACCTTTCCACTTTCATTGCTGGCCGATCGCTTCGGCCGGGTCAAAAGCCTGGTGCTGATGGCAGTGCTCTGGAGCCTGGCCACCCTCGGCTGCGGCTTGGCCGAGAACTATCAGGAGATGTTCATTGCCCGCTTTCTGGTGGGTGTCGGCGAAGCCGCCTACGGCAGCGTCGGCATCGCCGTGGTGGTTGCCGTTTTCCCGCGCGACATGCGCGCGACCCTGGCCGGCGCTTTCATGGCCGGTGGCATGTTCGGCTCGGTGCTGGGTATGGCCCTGGGCGGTGTCATGGCCCAGCATCTGGGCTGGCGCTGGGCATTTGCCGGCATGGCGTTTTTCGGCCTGATGCTGGCGTTGTTGTATCCACTGCTGGTCAAAGAGGCGAAGATCTCGCCGCCACGCTCGACGGTACCCTGCAAGGTCACCCGCCCGTTGCGCACCTTATATAGCAGCCGTTCGGTGATCGCTGCTTATGTCGCCAGTGGCCTGCAATTGTTCGTAGGCGGCACGATGATCGTCTGGATGCCCAGCTACCTGAACCGCTACTACGCCATGGGCACCGACCAGGCGGGGGTAGTCGCCGCCATTATCGTGCTGTGTAGCGGTATCGGCACGATTCTCTGCGCGATGCTCTGTGACCGCCTGGGCCGCCAGCGCCCGGACCGCAAAATCAGCCTGGCGATCGGTTACTGCCTGGGCAGTTGCCTGTTGTTGTCGGTGGCCTTTGCGCTGCCCTCGGGGACTGGGCAATTGGTGTTGATCTGCCTGGGCATGATGATTGCCGTCGGCACCAACGGGCCGTCCAGCGCCATGGTCGCCAACCTGACCCACTATTCGGTGCATGGCACAGCCTTCGCCACCCTGACCCTGTCCAACAACCTGTTGGGCCTGGCCACCGGGCCGCTGATTACCGGTCGGGTTTCCGATCTTATCGGCCTGCATGCCGCGTTCCAGTTGGTGCCGCTGATCAGCATCGGCGCGGCTGCGGTGTTCTTTATTGCCAAGCGTCACTACCACAGCGACATGGCTCGCCTGGAGGGGAAGGTGCCACCAGCATCTGACGCAGGGCGGACTCAAGAGGTAAAACCGTGAAACAAACGTTATCCATCGAAGTGTTTTTCGACTTCATCTGCCCCTGGTGCCTGATTGGCCAGCGTCATCTGCAGCGTGCGCTTGAGCAGTTGCGTCTTGAACAGCCTGAAGTTGAGGTCAACCTGCGCTGGCGGGGTGTGCAACTGCTGCCGGATATGGCCAGGACTGGTCAGCCGTTCGAAGCGTTCTACCGCAAGCGCCTGGGCAGCGAGGAGGCTGTGCGTCAGCGTCAGGCTCAGGTGCGTGCGGTAGCTGAAGCTGCGGGCGTAAACATCGATTTTTCCCGTATCAGCCGCATGCCCAATACTGCCGACGCTCACCGGCTACTGCAGCGCGCGGTGGCCCTGGGCGAGCCGGAGCGTGTCGAGGCGCTGCTGGCACAACTGTTTGCGGCTTACTTCCAGCAGGGCAAGGACCTGGGCGATCCCGTCACGTTGCTGCAGATCGCTCAGGCCTGTGGTTTGAGTCCGGCGCAGGTCGCCGATTGCCTGCGCGGTGATGCCAGCCCGTTTATCGGCGCAGACGACTACGCAGGCGAGGGTGTGCCTTGTTTTCGGTTCAACCGGCAGCAGGTGGTGAGCGGCGCTCAACCCGCCGAAGTGCTGCTCGGCGTCATGCGTGAAGCGCTGGGCCAGGCGGCATTGGCATGAGTTACCGATACCCCGTGCCGCTGGCCAAGGTGCCAGCGCGCGACAGCCGTGTGCTGCTGACCTTCGAGAACAAGAGCCTGGCGCTGTTCAACGTCGCCGATGAGTTTTATGCCATCGACGACAGCTGCCCGCATCAAGGCGCGTCTTTGTGTGGCGGGCGCCTGGATGGGCGGGTGATCCAGTGTTGCGCGCATGGCCTGCGCTTCGACCTGGCCAGTGGTTATCTGCTCAATTCCACCCAGCTCAAGGTGGCCAGTTACCCGATCGAGCGTCAGGGCGAGCAGCTGTTTATCGTGATCGATTCCGGGGAGTCCGGCCAATGAGCACCATGGCAATTGCCGCCGTTAACAACCGGGTGCGAGCACTTGCGCCAGGTTTTGTCGTGAGCCTGATCGCGGCGGGTGCGGCGAGTTTTCTCAGTGAGCATTACGATGCGCCGGTGATGTTGTTTGCCCTGTTGCTGGGCATGGCGTTGAATTTTCTCTCTGCTGACGGCAGCTGCAAGGCCGGAATTGAATTCACCGCGCGCACGGTGCTGCGTATTGGCGTGGCGCTGCTGGGCATGCGTATTACCCTGGAGCAGATTGCCAGCCTTGGCTGGAAGCCAGTGGCGCTGGTGGTCATTATTGTGGTGGTGACCATTGGTGTGTCGATGGTGGTTGCCAAGGCCATGGGCTTCAATCGGCTGTTCGGCATGCTGACGGGGGGCGCGACGGCGATCTGTGGGGCGTCGGCGGCGTTGGCGCTGGCTGCGGCGTTGCCTGCGCACCGGCAGAAGGAGCATGCGACGCTGTTCACGGTGATCGGGGTGTCGGCGTTGTCGACCCTGGCGATGATTCTTTATCCGATGATTGCTGATGGGTTGCAGCTGTCACCGCCGCAAGCCGGGGTGTTTCTTGGCGCCACCATTCATGATGTGGCGCAGGTGGTGGGGGCGGGGTATAGCATGTCTACCGAGACAGGGGACATTGCCACTGTGGTCAAGTTGATGCGGGTGGCGATGTTGCTGCCGGTGATTGTCTGTGCGGCGATGATTACCCGGCGGGCGGGGGATGATGCCTCCGGGCAGCGGCCGCCGCTGTTGCCGTGGTTTGCGGTGGGGTTTGTGTTGCTGGCCTGTCTGAATAGTACGGGGTGGGTGCCTACTGTGGTGCAGGGCGGGGTTAATGATCTGTCGCGCTGGTGTCTGGTGGTGGCGATCAGTGCGCTGGGGATGAAGACGCAGCTCAAGGAGCTGGCCAAGGTTGGGTTCAAGCCCATTGCGTTGATGGTGGGGGAGACCGTGTTCCTGGTGTTGCTGGTGTTGGCACTGATGCACTGGGGGTTGTAGCGGTGGGAGCAACTGTCTTCCACTTGGTTAGCTGTAGGAGCCGGCGTTGCCGGCGATGGGGCGCGTAGCGTCCCTTCGCGGCGGTCCGGCGTCCCGGTGAATCCGCTCCTACGGCCTCTGTCGCTTTTCTATCCCGTCCAGCAGCGCATCTTCAGCACTGACGCCGGCGCGTACGTTGAACAAAGGCGGATGTTCCGGGCAACAGGGAACGTCGGTCTCGAGCGTTTCAATGAGGTGCAGGCTGGGAGGATCGGGGACGGTTTTTTTCATTACCGATCACTGAATATTCAGTGACCGAGTGAGCCTAGTGTGAAGACCTTCCCCGGGCAAGCTACTGAGGCCGACAGACTGCGTAGGATAGGTCCTAGGACTAGAAGCTGGCTAGTCTGCAAGCGCTAACTTGCCCGGTGGGAGCGGGCTTGCCCCGCGATGAGGCCCCTCGGTTTGTGGACATATCCATTTGCCAATGTGGCGCTGAGTCACGTTTCCTCCCTTACGGCGGCTTACTTTGGCAGTCGCCCCAAAGTAAGCAAAGGGCTCGCCCCACCAGGGGCCCTACGCTGCGCTTCGGGTCCCCTCATTCCGGTGTCGCTACGGGGCATTGCGAGCTACGAGTTGCAAGCAACTCTACACTTCGCAACTTCGGCTATCGCCGAAGGCGCTGCGCGCTAGCCCCTTCACGACACCTCCATTCGGCCCTACTGGTTAACGGGGCCGGTGAATCAAGATCAAAAGCAGATCAAGATCAACAGCACAATTCGCTTCGCTCTTGCTTTCGGCGGCTGGGCTATCAGTTGTGCGAAGTTGTAACAGCGGTCGGATCACTTCCTTTGTTTGTGAATTTAAATTCAATAAAAACAGCCATATAGGCATGTAACTTCATCTGTTACATCACTAGTTCTCTCCGATTGTCTCCTTGTTGAACACTCGTTTAGTATGGCCTCAAGTCCTACCCCTCACGCTAACCACAATAATTCGAGGCCTCCCATGACTACTTCTCCGTCACTGCTGAGCAAAGTCGAAGCCGGCGTTGCCTGGATCACGCTCAATCGTCCTGAGCAGCGCAACGCCCTGGACATCCCCAGCCTGAAGAAGCTCCATGCCTTGCTCGATGACTGTAATGTCGACCCCGCCGTGCGCGTGGTGGTGCTGACCGGCAGCGGGCGCAGTTTCTGTGCCGGGGCAGATCTGGCCGAATGGGCTGAGGCCGAGGCGCGTGGCGCGCTGGAAAGCTATGGCTGGACCGAGACCGCCCACGCCTTGATGCAACGCCTGCACAGCCTCGACAAACCGACGATCGCCGCCGTCAACGGTACCGCTGTCGGCGCCGGGATGGACCTGACCCTGTGCTGTGACCTACGGGTGGCAGCCGCTTCGGCCCGGTTCAAGGCGGGCTACACCAGCATGGCCTATAGCCCCGATGCCGGTGCCAGCTGGCATCTGCCGCGGCTGATCGGCAGTGAGCAGGCCAAGCGTTTGCTGTTCCTTGATGAACTCTGGGGCGCTGAGCGTGCGCTGGCCGCCGGGCTGGTGGGCGAGGTGTGCGCCGATGATCAGTTGTTGACTGTTACTGCAGAACTGGCCGGACGCCTGGCCAATGGTCCGACCTTCGCTTTCGCCCAGACCAAACGCCTGATCCGTGACGGTGCCCAGCGCACTCTCGGCGAGCAACTGCAGGCCGAACTTGCCGCCGGGTTGCTGTGCGGACGCAGCGAGGACGGTGCCGAAGCCTTGCGTGCATCTGTCGAGAAGCGCACAGCAAAATACGTTGGAAAATAAATACTTACACGACCTTCTTCAGGAACATTCCATGAATTTCCAACTGACCCAAGAACAAGAAATGTTGGTGGAAGCGGTACGCAGTTTCGTCGCCAAAGAGTTGCTGCCCCATGAGGAGGCCGTAGACCGCGCCGACGAGGTTTCGCCGGAGCTGGCTGCGCAGATTCGTGGCAAGGCTATCGCCGCCGGTTTTTACGCGTTCAACATGCCTGAGGAAGTCGGCGGTGGCGGTCTCGATTACCTGTCCCAGGCGCTGATCGAGCGTGAGTTGTCCAAGGTGTCGTGGGCGGTGCATGTGTTTGTTGCGCGTCCGTCGAAGATCCTCATGGCCTGCAAGGATGAGCAGATCAACGACTACCTGCTGCCGTGCATCCAGGGCGAGAAGGTTGACTGCTTTGCCTTGACCGAACCGGGCGCAGGCTCCGACGCCAATGCGATCAAGACTCGTGCCGTGCGCGAAGGCGACGACTTTGTCCTCAATGGCAGCAAGCATTTCATCAGCCACGCCGGGCACGCTGATTTCGCCATTGTCTTCGCCGTGACCGACACCTATGAGCACAACGGCCGCAAGCGCAATGCGGTAACCGCTTTCCTGGTCGACCGTGGCACGCCCGGCATGACTATCCGCCGCGGTCCCAAGTGCGTGAGCAACCGCGGTTATCACACCTACGAGCTGTTCTTCGACGATTGCCGGGTGCCAGCCAGCAAGGTGCTGGGCGAAGTGGGCAAGGGCTGGGAAGTGGCCAACGCCTGGCTCACCGCCGGGCGGGTGATGGTCGCTGCCAACTGCGTCGGCCAGGCCCAGCGCGCGCTGGACGTATCGCTGCAATGGGCGGCCGACCGCAAGCAGTTCGGCCAGCCGATCGGCACCTATCAGGGCGTGTCGTTCAAGCTCGCCGACATGGCCACGCAGATCCGCGCCGCCGAGCTGTTGACCCTGCACACCGCCTGGAAGATGGACCAGGGCAGCATGACCGATGGCGAGGCCGGCATGGCCAAACTGTTTGCCAGTGAAGTGCTGGGCAAGGTCGCCGACGAAACGGTGCAGATTTTCGGCGGCATGGGCCTGATGGATGAAGGCCCGGTCGAGCGGATCTGGCGCAATGCGCGGATCGAGCGGATCTGGGAGGGCACCTCGGAGATCCAGCGGCACATTATTTCCCGCGAACTGTTGCGCCCCCTGTTGCGTTGATCGGGTCGGAGAACTCTTATGTCGCAGTCGATTCGTGACAACCTCAAACGCCTGCTGGCGCCGCGTCACCTGGCCTTTGTCGGTGGACGCAGCATGGCGCGCGCGTTCAAACGCTGTGCCGAAGGCGGTTATCAGGGCCAGATGTGGCTGGTTAACCCACAGCACGACAGCATCGATGGCATCCCTTGTGTGCGCAGCGTGGCTGAGCTGCCCTGCGGCTCGGACGCGGTGTTCATCGCCACCAACCGCGAGCTGACGCTGACGTGCGTCGCCGAGCTGGCCGCCATCGATGCCGGCGGGGTGATCTGCTATGCCTCGGGCTTTGCCGAAGCCGGCGCCGAAGGTCAGGCGTTGCAGCAGCAACTGCTCAACGCCGCAGGCACCATGGCCTTGCTCGGGCCCAACTGCTACGGCCTGCTCGACTACCTGCACAACAGTGCCCTGTGGCCAGTGGCGCACGGCGGCAAGGCGGTAGAGAAGGGCGTGGCGATCCTGACCCAGAGCGGCAACTTCGCCTACAACCTGTCGATGAGCGACCGCTCCTTGCCGGTGGCCTACATGGCCTCGGTCGGTAACCAGGCACAGCTGGGCATCGCCGAGCTGATGGATGTGCTGCTGGATGAACCACGGGTAACCGCTATCGGCCTGCACCTTGAGGGGCTGAAGAACGTTCCGGGCTTTGCCCGCGCCGCACACAAAGCGTTGGAAAAGGGCATTCCGATCATTGCCCTGAAAACCGGGGTGTCGCAGATCGGTGCTGAGCTGGCCCTGAGTCATACCAGCTCGCTGTCCGGTTCCGATGCGCTCTATGACAGCCTGTTCCAGCGCCTGGGAGTGATCCGCGTCAGCGGTCCGGTGAGCTTTGCCGAAACCCTCAAGGCCGCCGCCTGCGGCAACCTGCCCAAAGGCCGCAGCCTGATTGCCCTGGCCTGTTCCGGTGGCGATGCCGGGCTGATCGCCGACTACGCCGAACGCAATGACCTGAGCCTGCCCAAGCTCAATGCCGGTCAGGTCGACGAGCTGGCCAAGGTGCTGCCGGCGTACGCCAACCTGGTCAACCCATTGGACTTCACTACGGCAATCTGGGGTGACGGCGCCGCCCTTGAACGCATGCTCGACAGTGCCCTGCGCAGCGAAGCCGACGCGGCCATGCTGGTGCTCGACTATCCGGCAGAGTTCACCGGCGAGCGCAAGGAGTGCGACCTGCTGCTTGAGCTATACAGCGCCGCGCTCAAACGCCACGGCAAGATCGGCTTTGTCACGTCGGCCTTCCCTGAACTGCTCCCGGCCAGTGCCCGCGAGCGCCTGCATGGCCACGGCATTGCGGCGTTGCAGGGGGTTGAGGACGGGCTGGCGGCCTGGGGACGGATCGCTGCCTACCAGAGCAACCGTCAGGCCTTGCTCGACCTGGGCGAATCGGCGCTGGTGCCGCTGTGCCCGCAAGCGCTTGAAGGCGACAGCGAACTGCTCAATGAGTGGGACTCCAAACAGGCATTGAAGGCCTTCGGCTTGCCGGTTCCCGCAGGCGTGCTGAGTACAGCCGATCAGGCCGTCAAGGCCGCAGAGACCGTGGGCTATCCCCTGGTGCTGAAGGCCGTCAGCGCGCAGCTGCCGCACAAGACCGAAGCCGGTGCCGTGGCGCTCAACCTGCGTGATGCGCAAGCGCTGGACAGCGCAGTGCATCAGATGCGCGCACGGATTGGCGCTTATGCGCCGCATGTGCCGTTTGACCAGGTGCTGCTCGAACCGATGGCCAGGGCGCCACTTGCCGAGCTGATCGTCGGTATCAAGCGTGAAAACGACTTCGGCCTGGCCCTGGTGATCGGTGCGGGCGGGATCCTCGTCGAGCTGCTCAAGGACAGCAAGACCCTGCTGTTGCCAACCACCGACGGCGCCATTCGCGCGGCCGTGCTCGGTTTGCGCAGCGCCAGTCTGCTTCAGGGCTTCCGTGGTCGCGAGCACGCCGATCTGGATGCCCTGGTCGCGGCGATCCGCGCCGTAGCCGACTACGCCTGCGAAAACGCCGGGCAGTTGCTGGAACTGGATGTGAACCCATTAATGGTCGGTGCCCAGGGCACCACCGCGGTCGATGCGTTGATTCGCCTCGGCCAGGCGTAAGGAGCACAACATGCACAACACTCCATTGACCGGCGGCCAGGCCCTGGTCCGACTGTTGGCCAACTACGGCGTCGACACGGTGTTCGGTATTCCGGGGGTGCATACCCTGGAGTTGTACCGCGGCCTGCCCGGCAGCGGCATTCGTCACGTCCTTACCCGCCATGAGCAGGGCGCAGGCTTTATGGCCGACGGCTATGCCCGGGTCAGCGGCAAGCCCGGCGTGTGCTTCGTGATCACCGGCCCAGGCGTCACCAATGCCGCCACTGCCATCGGCCAGGCTTACGCCGACTCGATCCCGATGCTGGTGATTTCCAGCGTCAACCACACGGCGAGCCTGGGCAAAGGTTGGGGGTGCCTGCACGAGACCCAGGACCAGCGTGCCATGACCGCGCCGATCACGGCGTTTTCCGCCGTGGCCTTGAGCGCCGAGGACTTGCCGGAGCTGATTGCCCGCGCCTATGCGGTATTTGACAGTGAGCGGCCACGCCCGGTGCACATTTCCGTGCCACTGGATGTGCTGGCGGCGCCAGTCAAGCGTGACTGGAGTAATGAAGTAGTCCGCCGGCCAAGCCGTGGCCTGCCGGCCAGCAGTTTGCTGGAGCAGGCGGCGGCCAAGTTGGCGGCGGCCAAACGGCCGATGATCATCGCCGGTGGCGGAGCGTTGCAGGCTGCCGATGCGTTGCAGCAGCTGAGTACCCGCTGGGCGGCACCGCTGTTCACCAGCGTTGCCGGTAAAGGCTTGCTGGCCCCGGAGGCACCGCTCAATGCCGGTGCGAGCCTGTGTGTCGAGCCGGGCTGGAAGCTGATCGCCGAAGCCGATGTGGTGCTGGCCGTGGGCACCGAGATGGCCGACACCGACTTCTGGCGCGAGCGCTTGCCACTCAATGGCGAACTGCTGCGAATCGATATCGACCCACGCAAGTTCAACGATTTCTATCCCTGTGCACTGGCCCTGCAGGGCGATGCGCGGTTGACCGTCGGCGCTTTGCTGGAACACTTGCCGGACATCAAGTGTGACCCCGAAGCGGCTATCACTTCGGTCACCGCTTTGCGTCAGGCGGTCAAGGCGGGGCATGGTCCGCTGCAGACGATCCACCAGGCGATTCTCGACCGGGTTGCGGCCGAGCTGCCAGACAACGCCTTTATCAGCACCGACATGACCCAGCTGGCCTACACCGGCAACTACGCCTTCGCTAGCCGGGCACCGCGCAGCTGGTTGCATCCTACTGGCTACGGCACTTTGGGCTACGGCTTGCCAGCGGGCATCGGCGGCATGTTCGCCACCGAGGACCGTCCGGGTCTGGTACTGGTTGGCGACGGCGGCTTCCTGTACACCGCTCAGGAACTGGCCACGGCTGTCGAAGAGCTGGACCGGCCCCTGGTCGTGCTGCTGTGGAACAACGACGCGCTGGGGCAGATCCGCGACGACATGCTCAACCTGGATATCGAGCCCATCGGCGTGCTGCCGCGCAACCCCGACTTTGCCGGGCTGGGCCGTGCCTTCGGCTGCACTGTGGCTCAGCCAGGCAGCCTCGATGAACTGCAACAGGAACTGCGTGCAGGCTTTGCCCGCAACAGCGTGACCCTGATCGAGCTCAAGCACGCCTGCGCTCGCTGACGTCCACCCCCATTCAGGAAGATTGCCATGCGCTTTTCCGATCTGACCCAACGCATTGCCGGTGACGGCGCTGCCGCCTGGGATATTCACTACCGCGCCCTCGAATTGCAGGCGCAAGGCCAGGACATCCTCCTGCTGTCGGTTGGCGACCCGGACTTCGACACCCCGGCGCCCATCGTCCAGGCGGCTATCGACAGCCTGCACAACGGCCACACGCACTATTCCGACGTGCGCGGCAAACTGGCTCTGCGCCAGGCCATCGCCCGGCGTCACCAGCAGCGCAGCGGCCAGCCGGTCAGCGCCGATCAGGTGACAGTGCTGGCGGGGGCCCAGTGCGCACTGTTTTGTGTCGCCCAGTGCGTGCTCAACCCCGGCGATGAGGTGATTGTCGCCGAACCGATGTACGTCACCTACGAAGCCGTGTTCGGCGCCTGTGGCGCGACCGTGGTGCCGGTGCCGGTGCGTTCGGAGAACGGTTTTCGTGTGTGCCCCGAGGATGTTGCCGCGCGCATCACTCCACGCACCCGCGCACTGGCCCTGAACAGCCCGCACAATCCCTCAGGCGCGAGCCTGCCGCGCTCGACCTGGGAGGCACTGGCCGAACTGTGCATCGGCCATGACCTGTGGCTGATTTCCGATGAGGTCTACAGCGAACTGTTGTACGAGGGCGAACACATCAGCCCCGGCAGCTTGCCGGGCATGGCTGAGCGCACGGCGACCTTGAACAGCCTGTCCAAGTCCCATGCCATGACTGGCTGGCGCGTGGGCTGGGTGGTGGGCTCGGCGGCGCTGGCCACGCATCTGGAAAATCTGGCCTTGTGCATGCTTTACGGCTCGCCAGACTTCATTCAGGACGCCGCCGTGGTAGCGCTGGAGCAACAGTTGCCAGAGCTGGTTGCGATGCGCGAAGCCTACCGCCAGCGCCGCGACCTGGTCTGCCAGTGCCTGGCCGATTGTCCGGGGCTCAAGGCGCTCAAGCCTGATGGCGGGATGTTCGTGATGGTCGATATCCGTGAAACCGGCCTTAGCGCCCAGGCATTCTCCAATCAGTTGCTGGATCGCCATGGTGTGTCAGTGCTGGCCGGTGAAGCCTTCGGCCCGAGTGCGGCGGGGCATATCCGTCTGGGGCTGGTGCTGGGTGACGCACCGTTGCGTGATGCCTGCCAGCGCATTGCCCGCTGTGCGGCTGAGCTGATGGAGGCCAAGACCCATGCGTGAATACTCACGGTTGTTTATTGATGGCGCCTGGCAGGTGCCGTGCGGGCAAGGCATGGCCGAGGTGATCGACCCGGCCAGCGAAACGGTCACTGGTCGCGTGCCACTGGGTAACGAAGAGGACGTCAACCGCGCCGTAGCGGCAGCGCGCCAGGCATTTGCCGACTGGTCGCGCACGCCGTCGAGCGTACGGGCAGGTTACATCCAGGCCTTGGTCGCGCAACTAACAGCGCGTGCCGAGGAAATGGCCAGTGTCATCACCGCCGAGCTGGGTATGCCGGTGCAGTGGTGTCGTAGCGTTCAGGTGGACGGGCCGATCGCCGGGCTTGAGCAATACATCGAACTGGCCGGCCTGATGGATGAAGTACGTGAGGTCGGCAATACCCTGGTGTACCGCGAAGCGGTTGGCGTCTGCGCATTCATCAATCCGTGGAATTACCCGTTGCATCAGTTGATCGGCAAACTGGCTCCGGCCCTCGCGGCGGGCTGTACGGTGGTGGTCAAGCCAAGCCAGGAAACCCCGCTGCATGCCTTCTTACTGGCCGAGATGATCGAAGCCATCGGCTTGCCGGCGGGGGTGTTCAATCTGGTCAGTGGTCCGGGTTCGAAAGTCGGCGAAGCCCTCGCCCGGCACCCACAGGTCGATATGGTGTCGTTCACCGGTTCCACTGGCGCCGGTGTGCGCGTGGCTCAGGCCGCTGCGCCGACGGTGAAACGCGTGTGCCTGGAACTGGGCGGCAAGTCGCCGTTGCTGATTACCGCCGACGCCGACCTTGAAGCCGCCGTGCGTTATGGCGTGCAGGACGTGATGATCAACTCCGGGCAGACCTGCACCGCTTTGACCCGCATGCTGCTGCCTGCCAGCCGCTACGACGAGGCCGTGGAGATCGCCCTGGATGAGACCCGCAAACTGGTCATGGGCGATCCGCAAGACCCGCAGAGCTTCCTCGGGCCGATGTGTTCGGCGGCGCAGCGGCGTACGGTGCAGGATTACATCCGCATCGGCCAGGAGGAGGGCGCACGCTTGCTCTGTGGCGGTGACAGTGCACCGGGATTCGAACGGGGCTTCTATGTGCAGCCAACCCTGTTTGCCGACGTCGACAACCGCATGCGCATTGCCCAGGAGGAAATCTTCGGCCCGGTGCTGTGCTTGATCCCTTATGCCGATGAGGCCCAGGCGATTGCTCTGGCCAACGATTCACCCTTTGGCTTGTCCAGCGCCGTCTGGGCCGCTGACCGCGAGCGCGCCTTGCAACTAGGCCGGCAACTGCGTGCCGGGCAGTGCTTCGTCAATGGCGCAGCCTTCAACTACCAGGCGCCGTTTGGCGGTTACAAGCAATCGGGCAACGGCCGGGAGTGGGGCGAGGAGGGACTGGCCGAGTTCGTCGAGATCAAGGCCGTTCAGATCTGAGGTACTCCGGGCAGGCTCAGGCCTGCTTGGCTTTCTCCAATCGCCGACGAAGTGCTGGTGATGCAGCGCGGGCGGGTGGTTGATCACGGTAGCCGCGAAGCCATTTTTACCCCGCCGCACCGCGACTACACCGGGCTGCTGTTCTCATCCGAGCCGGAGATGGACCCGGACTGGCTGGACCGGCTGCTGGCTGCACGCGCCACGCCTTCTACTTTGCAACCTGTTTAAAGGAACGTTTTCATGAATGTATTGATCGTCCACGCCCATCCCGAGCCGCAATCCTTCACCGCTGCCTTGCGTGACAAAGCCGTGGAAACCTTCCAGGCCCAGGGCCACCAGGTGCAGGTCAGTGACCTGTATGCGATGAACTGGAACCCGGTGGCCAGCGCCGATGACTTTGCCACGCGGGAGAATTCCGAGTACCTGGTCTATGCCCTGGAGCAGCGTCTGGGGGTCAAGAGCGGCTCGATTGCCGCAGATATCCAGGGGGAGCTGGACAAGCTGTTGTGGGCTGACCTGGTGGTGCTGAACTTCCCGATCTTCTGGTTCTCGGCCCCGGCCATCCTCAAAGGCTGGATCGACCGGGTGCTGGTCTCTGGGGTTTGCTATGGCGGCAAGCGCTTCTACGACCAGGGCGGCCTGGCCGGTAAAAAAGCGCTGGTGACCGTGACCCTCGGCGGGCGCGAGCACATGTTCGGCGAAGGGGCGATCCATGGGCCGCTGGAGGATATGCTGCGGCCGATCCTGCGTGGCACCCTGGCGTATGTCGGTTTTGACGTGCTGGAGCCGTTTGTGGCCTGGCATGTGCCGTATATCAGTGAGGAGGCGCGCCAAGACTTCTTGCGCAGTTACCAGCAGCGTCTGCAGCACTTGTCGGATGATCAGCCGCTGGCGTTTCCGCGCTTGTCGCAGTTTGATGAGGCGTTGTATCCGTTGGCGAAATAGTTCATCTATTTAGGTTTGTTTAACTTTTGAGTTAAATGGCACGGAATTGGTTGGTGCGGCAAAGGTGCAGATTGAAGTTGTGAGCGGTCGGCAGTCATTAGGTGGTCTGCCGGCCTAGGGGGCTTTGGTTCTAGGTAGGGTTTTGTTATATGCTTTGAAAGCTTGTTGAAGTGTTATTGTCTTTTGCTGCAGATTAACTCGACGTATTCTCCGTTATTGATGGTGGTGGTTTCTGGGTTCGATGTGTATCCCATGATCTCCACCAGACATTTGAATACGCCAGAGTGTGAAACTATTAATGTGTTTTCCTGGGGCTGGATTTCGTCTAGTGCGTGTTTTAGGCGGAAAGATAAATCATCCATTTGTTCAACGGTTTTTGAGTTTGATATCTCAATGCGTAAACGATCACTTTTTTTTATGCCCTCAAATTCGGCGAGATAGCGCTCGGAGAGTTCATTTATTATTACTATTGGGCAATGGCTTAGTTTTTTACTTATCTCTGCTGCGGTTTGGTGAGCGCGAGTTAGAGGACTGCTATAGATGCATTTTATGTTAAGGTTTCTGAGTTTCTCGGCTGCATCTCGCGCTTGTTGTATGCCTAGAGAGTTAAGTGGAGGGTTGAGGCGCCCCATCCACTTTTTCTCTAGATTGAAGTTAGTTTCGCCATGTCTAAGGAAAATTAGCATGGCGTTAACCCCTTAAAATAGCAATGCATTATGAATAGGGTGGGGATTTGCTGGGTTGGTCGTGTATTGGTGCTTCAGCCAATCGGCTAGTACGTCGGAAAACTGTTTGCTTTTTCCGCGGAGCTCCAGGAACACGGGTGAGTCTTCACGCTTTTCGCGAGTAACTTTTTCTAGGTTTTCTCTCTTGGTGGGGCAGTTTATGGCATCCAAAAAATCTTGATATATATTGAATATATCATTTGTATGAGGATTGGACGCTCCCACAGACCAGATTCGCTCAAGAACAGGAATGTCAAAGAGTCTTAAAAGATCTGTGTTTTTTTGTTCGTTTGTTTTTAAGGCTGTTTCGGCTACCGAAACGATTCCTCCAAAGTAAAGAATCTTTCTGGAGAATCGTAGTTTTATATTCCGAAGCCCCCAGGATTTTTGTGATTCTGATACTTTGTACTCGAAATCCGTCGCGATTGTCCTGTAGTATCTAATAATATCGTTGAACAAAAATCGAGAGATTTGATTTTGAGGATTGCCAGTCTTCAGATATTTAGAAAGTAGTTGTTTTCGGTAATTGTTGAAGCGCTCTTCGCCATACAACCACGTGCCTTCCAAAAGGAAAAGCATGCGGCGGGTAAAGTTTTGATTTGAGTCGTTTTCTCCACCTATATTGGAAAGCATGGTTGCGAACCTCACGACTGCATCTGGACCAAAAGTTCCAGTGTCGCCGGCATCTTTTAGGATGTGCTTTTTTGTGATTTCTGCGATTGTTCTTTTTACTTCTTCAAGCGCGTCGTCTGGCTCTTCGGAGTTGAAAAGAATAAATAGATCAATGTCGGACTGAGATGATGCCTCTCGCCGACCGAATGAGCCGGTGGTTACTACAGTTAGAAAATCCTTGTATTCGCTGGATTCTAGCGACTCACTGATCTCATTTCTTAGCTTTTGTAGTATGTCAGTTGAGTGGTTGTAGTGGCTTTCAACTGCTGAATACTGCTTGAGAAATTCCTTGTATTCCATCTCTGTTCCTATGTGAGCCTTGGGAGCTCTATTTGAATGTGCTTATTGTTAGTCGTGGTTTTGGTTATGCTGATTGTTTTTTTTTCTTTGCTGCAGGCGAATCTGTTGTGATCAAGATGCTCTGTTTTTAAGTAGTACGTTCTCTTTGTGAAGTCTAATTCTTCATCATTAAGCCAGTACGGCTTTGTTTTTTCTTTCATTAGCGCTTCAAATGATTTGAAAAGTTTTTTATAGCGCTGCTGCCAGCTTCTCTCAGATGAGTAGATTTCACTTTCGCAGAAGTTGATTTGGTCATAAAAAAATTGCTCACTAGCTCTGTCTGAAATTATGCCAAATTCATTGTTTATTAAATTGGCATAAACTCGATCCTTCATTTTCCAAAATGAATCAAGGATCATAGTGTCACAGTTTGATTCGCTGCAGAATGCTACTTTAGCAACTGCTATGCGGCATAAAATAAATTTTTTGCCAGTGAGATAGGTGTGTGACCTAGTTATCCCATCGACGGTGTCAATGTTTATCGGGCTGGAAAATAAATCGCCGCCTAAATCTTTTGGCGCGGTTGCGTCAATTAAGCTCAGTAGTAGATCGGTATCTAAATTTTTCCTGATGATGAGCTTTAACTCTTGTGCAAAAAAAGCCTCGCCACGGATGATTTGCTCCCCCGCTTGGTGATGGCCATAACCTATTTTTTTCTTAATATAAGGTTCAACGCTGTGTGATAAGGGAGCGTGCCCAATATCATGCAACAGTGCTGCTACAATTAGATGGTTCCTAAGCTCCGTTGAGTACCCTCTAGAGTCAGAGATGTAGTTAGCTAACGCTGCAACATGTATGGAGTGAATAGCTCTGCTTTTATACTGCTTTTTTAAAAATCCGGAGCTTTGATGAGTGTAGTCTAGTGCGCCAAGAAAAGAAA
>JBOICD010000011.1:0-20982 GCA_050739855.1 Pseudomonas sp. | reverse complement strand
CTTCTGCCCGGGGTTGTACTTGCCGATCGGCGGCACGCCCTCCTCTTCGTTGCGCATCACCCGGTCGATGCGCCTGAGCCACAGGTGATCATTGGCGATAAAGAAATTCGCCCGCCAGAAGCGCAGTACCAGGAAGAGGAAGAACACGAACATCAGCACGCCGATAAACGGATGCAAGATGCGCGTCCAGGGCCCACCACCGAACAGATGACTGAGCCAGAACAGCGCCGGATGAAACAGCGCCAGCCCCGATAATGCGGCCATGATGAACAGGACCGCCACCAGCCAGTGGTTGGTGCGCTCGTTGGCGTTGTAGCGCAGGATCGGTTTGTCTTTCATGGCCGTTCCTCCCCTTGCCCACCCGGTTTGTGCGGGTCATACACATGCACGGCGGGATCGACCACATGCACGCTGGTATCCGGTGCACTCGGGTGCTCGTCCTCCTCGACCCGGTTCGGGCCAATGCGCACATAGTGGAAGAACCCGGCCAGCACCGCTGCGCCCATGGCCAGCAGCGCCAGCGGTTTGCTCACCCCTTTCCACAGCCCAACCAACGGGCTGATCACCGGTTGGTCCGGCAGGCCCGCGTACAGCTTCGGTTGATCGGCGTGGTGCAGCACGTACATCACATGGGTGCCGCCGACGCCATCGGGGTCATACAAGCCGGCGTTGTCGAAGCCCCGCGACTTGAGGTCGACAATGCGTTCGGCGGCGTGCTCCTTCATGTCCTCCTTGCTACCGAACACAATCGCCCCGGTCGGGCAGGTCTTCACACAGGCGGGCTCCAGCCCTACCGCGACACGGTCGGAACACAAGGTGCATTTGTAGGCCTTGTGGTCCTTCTGCGAAATCCGCGGGATGTCGAACGGGCAACCGGTGATGCAGTACCCGCAACCGATGCAGTGGTCCTGGTTGAAGTCGACGATACCGTTGGCGTACTTGATGATTGCCCCCGGGCTCGGGCAAGCCTTCAGGCAACCGGGATCGGCGCAGTGCATACAGCCGTCCTTGCGGATCAGCCACTCCAGATTGCCCTCGGTGTTTTCGTGCTCGGTGAAGCGCATCAGTGTCCAGGTCTGTGCGCCGAGGTCATGGGGGTTATCGTAAGTGCCGTAGTTGTGACCCACCTCGTCACGCAGTTCGTTCCATTCCGAACACGCCACCTGGCAGGCCTTGCAACCGATGCACTTGGTGGTGTCGATCAGCTTGGCCACCTCCTCCTGCTGGCGGATCGACGGCGGCGCCGTGGTGGTGGCCGAACGGGCGATGATGTCTTGGCTAGCCATCAGATTTTCTCCACGTTGACCAGGAACGACTTCGATTCCGGGGTCTGGGTATTGCCGTCACCGAGGAACGGCACCAGGGTGTTGGTCAGGTAGCCGTGCCGGTTCACCCCGGTAAAGCCCCAGTGCAACGGAATGCCGATCTGGTGCACGGTCTGGTTGTTGACCTGCAGCGGACGAATCCGCTTGGTCACCACCGCCACCGCCTCGATATGCCCACGCTTGCTGGTGACGCGCACCCGGTCGCCCGCCGCGATGCCCTTCTCCTTGGCCAGCACCTCGCCGATTTCGACGAACTGCTCCGGCTGCGTCACCGCGTTTATCGGACAATGCTTGGTCCAGAAGTGGAAGTGCTCGGTCAGCCGGTATGTCGTGGCGGCATAGGGGAAGTCCTTGGCTTGCCCCAGGGTGTCCCATACCGAATCGAACACCCGTCCCGCCGGGTTGCTGGTGGCCTTCTTGTTGTTGGGGTGCAACGGGTTGACCCCGATGGGTGTTTCGAACGGCTCGTAATGCTCCGGGAACGGCCCTTCGGCCATCTTGTCCAGGGCAAAGAAGCGCGCCACACCCTCTGGGTTCATGATGAACGGGTTCATCCCCGCTTCCGGTGCCACATCGGCCTTGAAGTCCGGTACGTCGGTACCGCCCCAGGCCTTGCCGTTCCACCACACCAGCCGCTTGTTCGGCGACCAGGGTTTGCCCTGCAGGTCAGCTGATGCCCGGTTGTAGAGAATCCGCCGGTTCGCAGGCCAGGCCCAGGCCCAGCCGAGGTTCTGCTTCATGCCGAACGGATCGGCGTTGTCGCGCCGGGCCATCTGGTTGCCCTGTTCGGTCCAGCTGCCACAGAAGATCCAGCAACCGGAGGCGGTACTGCCATCGTCCTTGAGCTGGGCGAAACCGGCCAACTGCTGCCCGGCCTTGAGGGTCGCCCCGCTGGCATCGGTGACATCGGCCACCGCGTAACCATTGAACTCCTTGGCGATTTCTTCCGCTGATGGCTCGTGGGGCACCTTGTACGGCCAGTTGAGCTTGAGGATCGACTCGGCCCAAGCGCCGCCTTCACGTTGATAGCGCTCGCGAAGGCGCAGGAACAGCGCACTCATGATCCACACGTCGGTACGCGCCTGGCCCGGGCCTTCGGCGCCTTTCCAGTGCCATTGCAACCAGCGGCTGCTGTTGACCAGCGAGCCGTCTTCCTCGGCAAAGCAGGTGGTGGGCAGACGAATGACTTCGGTTTGCACGTTCGTCGAATCGACATCGTTGTACGGCCCGGCATTGCGCCAGAACTCCGAGGTCTCGGTCGCCAGCGGGTCCATCACCACCAGCCACTTGAGCTTGCTCAACGCGGCGGTGACGCGGTTCTTGTCAGGCAACGCGGCAATCGGATTGAAACCCTGACAGAAGTAACCGTTGACCTGATCCTTGCCCATCATGTCGAACATCTTCAACACGTCGTAGCCCGGGATATCCAGCTTCGGCAGGTAATCGAAGCCCCAATGGTTCTCGGCCGTAGCGTTGGCGCCATACCAGGCCTTCATCAGGCTGACATGGAACTTGCCGTAGTTCTGCCAGTAAGACAGCTGCCCCGGCCGCAGTGGCTTGGATGCTCGTTTGGCGATGTAGGTGCCGTAGTCCTGCTCGGCATCCGACGGCAGGGTCAGGTAGCCCGGCAGCAGATTGGACAACAGCCCCAGGTCAGTCAGCCCCTGGATATTGGAGTGACCGCGCAGGGCGTTGACCCCGCCGCCTGGCAAGCCGACGTTGCCCAGCAGTAACTGGACCATGGCCGCACTGCGGATCATCTGCGAGCCGATCGAGTGCTGGGTCCAGCCCAGGGCATAGAGAATCGTCATGGTCTTGCCCGGTTGTGAGCAAGTGGCGATCTCCTCCCAGATCTTGCGCATGCTGTCCACCGGCATGCCACAAATCTGGCTGGCCAACTCCGGCGTGTAACGGCTGTAATGCTGTTTCATCAGCTGGAATACACAACGCGGATCCTGCAGGGTCGGGTCGACCTTGGCAAAGCCGTCTTCACCGAGTTCGTAGCCCCAGCCGGACTTGTCGGTGTAACTGCGCTTGTCCGCGTCGTAGCCGCTGAACAGACCGTCTTCAAAGCCGTAACCGGCTTTGACGATGAACGACACGTCGGTGTAGTTGCGCACGTACTCGTGCTGAATCTTGTCTTGCGTCAGCAGGTAATTGATCAGCCCGCCCATGAAGGCGATATCCGTACCGGTACGGATCGGCGCGTAATAGTCAGCCACCGAAGCGGTCCGGGTAAAACGCGGGTCGACCACGATCAACCGGGCCTGGTTGTGCGCCTTGGCTTCGGTTACCCATTTGAAGCCACACGGATGGGCTTCTGCAGCGTTGCCACCCATTACCAGGATCAGATTCGCGTTGGCGATATCGGTCCAGTGGTTGGTCATGGCTCCACGGCCGTACGTCGGGGCAAGACTTGCCACCGTCGGGCCATGTCAGACACGTGCCTGGTTATCGAACCCCAGCATGCCCAGACTGCGCACGACCTTGTGGGTCATGTAGCCGGCTTCGTTGGACGAAGCCGAGGCGGCTAAAAAGCCAACGCTCAGCCAGCGATTGACCGTCTGGCCCTGGGCATTCTTCTCGATGAAGTTGGCATCGCGGTCGGTTTTCATCAGGTCGGTAATGCGATCCAGCGCCTCATCCCAGGACACCCGGGTCCATTCCTTGCTGCCCGGTTTGCGCACTTGCGGGTACTGCAGGCGGTTGGGGCTGTGGATAAAGTCGAGCAGGCCGGCGCCTTTCGGGCACAGCGTGCCGCGGTTCACCGGGTGGTCGGCATCGCCTTCGATATGGATGATGTTCTGCGCAACGTTCTTGCCCGCATCACCCTGGCTGTACATGATCAAACCACAGCCGACGGAGCAATAAGGACAGGTGTTGCGGGTTTCTTTGGTATGCGCCAGCTTGAAGTGACGCACCTGCTCGGCGAAGGCCGGTGTCGGGGCCATGCCCAACGCAGCCAGGCTCGAGCCTCCAAGGCCGATAGCGGCGACCTTGAAGAACTGCCGACGGTTGAGATCCATCGTGCACTCCTGATCAGGTGGTGGACGCGCGGGACGTTGCCGGCGTCTCTTGAACGATCACGGTGGCGACTCTTACTGCAGGCGCCAGTTGATACTGTAGTCAAGATTTCTGATGTCAGGGTGAAGATAGGCGGTCGTCGCGTACGGGACATCCGCAGAAATTCTAGTCTGCCTCCAATATTTCGTTTTAGCTTCGTTGTTATTCCAAACAAGCATTAAAACCTAGCATTTTTGCCAGTAACCGATTTTTTTGCCTACGACATACTCCAACTGTCACCAAGACAAGGAGATAAACAATGTCATTCGATACGCGAGGTCTTGATCCTGCTGACGGCTACCCTTACACACCGCCAACTATCGCCATGGCTGCGGGCGATGAAAGACAGCAAGCCCATCAGTACGCGGTCAATATCGATATTGCTATGCGTCAGCACTATGCCGCCAATTTGAAGACGTTGAGCAAAACGCTGTATCCGATGTTGTACGCAGAAGCGACATTCAGTGGTGGGCGTTACACATTTTCTGTTGATGAGCACACAACCTATGTGTGCCAGGAATCGAGCACCGTCTACACACAACTCAAAGCTATTGCGCATATACCACTCGGTGTCTATTCGATTATTTTCCCTTATGCCAAGCACTCTACCAACGGCCAGTGGCTGGAACCTTTGCGCGTATTTTCTGGCCAGGTAGCCAGTGTGCTCGAACGTTTGGAGCATCTTGATATGCCCGAAGCGATACGCAATGCCAGTGAACGTATCTTGAGCGAGGCCATTGCATTTATGGCCAGATTATTAGAAGAAAAGAAATTTACCATTGAACAGTACGAAGCGTTCTGCCACAGCGTAGGTGACGCCATACTGACCAATCAGACTTTTGCGGCAAAAGACCAAGTCGAGGTGATGCGAGGTTATTTGCTTCATTGGAGAAATCTGGTTGGCCAGGAAACCTGGGATAAAATGTACGTTGTGTGCCAGTGCCTTTGGACAGTCTCCCAAGAAAGCGCACATGAACAAATCATAAAATCCACCATGGACCCTAAGTACCACGACACACACATGATTGTGTCCGAGGCGGTCCCGACCTTGGACGCTGCCAAGCTGCTGCTGGCCCGCATCCTCGCTGACCGCGTGCTGGCAGCCAGTGTTTTTAACAAATCCGCACACCCAGAATTTGCCCAGAACATCTACTCGCTATCGACTGAACGGGATCTTTTGGCACGATCGGCTGGCGCTGAATTAGTTCGGAGTTTGTCGCGATGCCCGCATGGGCATTCCTGACACGATATTGAGATGAGGACTACACCTTCCCGCTACAACTTCTGCTAGGTTGGCTTGACTATTCAAGGACCGCACTTGGCAATGAAACCAACACGTAACCTCGCAGGCCCAATCGGATTTATAAGTCTGTTATTGCTGTTCGAACCTGCGCTCGCCAATCCAAAGCTCAGTCATGAGGCAGCCGTGAAGCACGAACAAGGTACCAGCTTTTCGATTACATCTCAGATGGCACAGACAATGGTGGACGCTGCCGTCCGTGCCGCCCGCGAAAAAGACTTCGCTATTGTTGTCAGCATTGTCGACAAGCATGGCAACCTCAAGCTTTTCCATCGTATGGACAATACCAGCAGCGGCAGCATTCAAGTATCCCAACTCAAAGCATCAACCTCCGCTCAGTTTCCGGTCTCGACAAAAGCCCTGGCAGAAAGAAGCGCAGGATTGCCAGGAAATCCTTATGGATCGATCCCGGGTTTTCTATTGTTGGAGGGGGGGTTGCCAATCATGAACAAAGACGATGTGCATATCGGCGGTATCGGTATCAGTGGTGCGACCCCGGAACTGGATGCACAGTTTGCTCAAGCGGCGATTGACGAACTGGGCGAAATCTAAAGCTTGATGAAACGGAACGATTCATTCGTTTGTCCCCACACGCTTCCACCACATATGAAAAAGCCCGGTGTTGAAACCAACACCGAGCTTTTCATGTTTTGCCACGCGTTACAGCTCAGAACGGAATATCATCATCAAAGCTGTCGAAATCCGGAGCTGGCTGCGGTGCGGCCTGTTGTGGCGCTGGACGCTGCTGAGGTGCCGACTGCTGCGGGCGCGGAGCCTGCTGGCGTGGCGCCTGGTTGTAGTTGTTGCCACCCTGCGGCTGAGAACCGTCCTGGTTCTGCGGACGGCCGCCGAGCAGCTGCATGGTGCCCTGCATGTCGACGATGATTTCAGTGGTGTAACGCTTGATGCCGTCTTTTTCCCACTCGCGGGTCTGCAGCTTGCCTTCGATGTAGACCTGCGAACCTTTGCGCAGGTACTCGCCGGCGATCTCGGCAACCTTGCCGAACATCGAAACGCGGTGCCACTCGGTGCGCTCGACCTTCTGGCCGGTCTGCTTGTCGGTCCACTGCTCGCTGGTAGCCAGGCTCAGGTTGGTCACGGCATTACCGTTGGGCAGGTAGCGGACTTCGGGATCCTGACCGCAAGTACCGACCAGAATGACTTTGTTAACCCCACGGGCCATAACGTTCTCCTAGGCTTCGCACGCTGCGGAGGCCGGGTTTACCAAGCGCTCCAGGGTCGTGCGATCCAAAATTTGTGTATCAAGTTTGATATAGATGGCGGACTCATCGGCCACCACCACTGCGTCGGTCACACCCGGTACGGCCAACAGCCGTTCGGTCAGTCCCGCTTCGCGAACCGCCTCGGCCGACAACGGCATGCGCAGGCTGGTCACGTACGGCGGCTCACGCATGCTCAGGGCAACGATCCACCACACTGCACACAAGGCCGCGCAGCCCAGGAACACCGTACTCAGGCCACCGTGCTGGAACAACCAGCCACCGAGAATTCCTCCCAGCGCGGCACCAAGGAACTGGCTGGTGGAATACACCCCCATGGCCGTGCCCTTGCCGCCGGCGGGCGACACCTTGCTCACCAGCGAAGGCAAGGATGCCTCCAGCAGGTTGAAGGCAGTAAAGAATATCACGGTGCCGATCAGCAGTTCGTGCAAGTTGTCTGCCGACAGCCAGAAGAACAGCTCGGTAAGCGCCAAAACACTGACCGCGCCCAGCAGGACACGTTTCATCTTGCGCTTTTTTTCGCCGTAGATGATGAACGGGATCATTGCAAAAAATGAGATCAGCAAAGCGGTCAGATACACCCACCAATGCTCTTCCTTGGGCAAGCCACCACGCTCGACCAAAGCCAGGGGCAAGACGACGAAGCTGGCCATCAGGATCGCATGCAAGACGAAGATGCCTACATCCAGGCGCAGCAGATCGGGATGACGCAAGGTCGGCCCTAGCGCTTGTTTGGCAACGCCAGACTCACGGTGTTGCAACGCACCGTGGGACGCCGGCACGACAAAGGCGATCAGGCCGATGCCGACCACTGCCATGGCCGCCGTGGCCAGGAACAGTCCGGACAATCCGAAGGCCCGGGTCAGCAAGGGTCCAACCACCATAGCCACGGCAAACGACAAGCCGATGCTCATGCCGATCATGGCCATGGCTTTGGTCCGGTGTTGCTCGCGAGTAAGGTCCGAAAGCAGCGCCATCACTGCCGCCGAAATAGCCCCGGCACCTTGCAGGATACGTCCGGCAATCACCCCCCAGATCGAATCGGCCTGAGCCGCCAGCACGCTGCCCAGGGCAAAGATCACCAGGCCCAGGTAAATCACCGGACGACGACCAATGCGATCGGAAATGACCCCGAACGGAATCTGCAGGAATGCCTGGGTCAGGCCATAGGCACCAATGGCCAGGCCAATCAGCGCCGGCGTGGCGCCAGCCAGGTCCATGCCATAGGTCGCCAGCACCGGCAGGACCATGAACATGCCCAGCATACGGAAGGCGAACACCAGGGCCAGACCGCCTGCGGCGCGGGTTTCGCTGCCACTCATGCGTTCGCTGTGGGGATCGTGCATGGATAAACCTCGTGTGAACCGGCGGCGATTCTACCAGTCCGATCGCGTAACGGCATATACGTGACGCTTTGCCGCGTACTGGCAGGGAGCCGTATACTCAACCGTTTATGCCCGCCAAGCGAGGCCGCAGTGGACAAGATCCTGATTCGTGGGGCACGGACCCACAACCTGAAGAACATCGACCTGACCCTGCCCCGGGACAAGCTGATCGTTATCACCGGCCTGTCCGGTTCCGGCAAGTCGTCGCTGGCCTTCGATACCCTGTACGCCGAAGGCCAGCGCCGCTATGTCGAATCGCTGTCGGCGTATGCCCGGCAGTTCCTGTCGATGATGGAAAAACCTGACGTCGACACCATCGAAGGGCTGTCGCCAGCGATTTCCATCGAGCAGAAGTCAACCTCGCACAACCCGCGTTCGACCGTCGGCACCATCACCGAGATCTATGACTACCTGCGTCTGCTCTACGCCCGCGTCGGTACCCCGCGCTGCCCGGACCACGACATCCCGCTGGAAGCCCAGACCGTCAGCCAGATGGTCGATCTGGTGCTGGCCCAGCCCGAAGGCAGCAAGCTGATGCTGCTGGCCCCGGTGATTCGCGAACGCAAGGGCGAACACCTGGCCGTCTTCGATGAACTGCGCGCCCAGGGGTTCGTCCGTGCCCGGGTCAATGGCAAGCTGTTCGAGCTTGATGAACTGCCCAAGCTGGATAAACAGAAAAAGCACACCATCGAAGTGGTGGTCGACCGTTTCAAGGTCCGTGAAGACCTTCAGCAGCGCCTGGCCGAATCCTTCGAGACCGCGCTGAAGCTGGCCGACGGCATTGCCCTGGTGGGCTCGATGGACGACGAACCGTTCGAGGAGATGATCTTCTCGGCGCGCTTCGCCTGCCCGATTTGCGGCCATGCCATCAGCGAGCTGGAACCCAAGCTGTTCTCTTTCAACAACCCGGCCGGCGCCTGCCCGACCTGTGACGGGCTGGGGGTTAAACAGTTCTTCGACACCAAACGCCTGGTCAATAGCGAACTGACCCTGGCCGAAGGTGCAATTCGCGGCTGGGACCGGCGCAACGTCTATTACTTCCAGATGCTCGGCTCACTGGCCGCGCACTATGATTTCAGCCTCGAAGTACCCTTCGGCGAGCTGCCGGCCGAACAGCAGAAAGTCATTCTGCACGGCAGTGGCAAGCAGAACGTTGACTTCAAATACCTCAACGACCGCGGTGACATCGTCAAGCGCTCGCACCCGTTCGAAGGCATCGTGCCGAACCTGGAGCGCCGCTACCGCGAGACCGAGTCGGCTACCGTGCGCGAAGAACTGGCCAAGTTCCTCAGCACCCAGCCCTGCCCGGATTGCCGTGGCACGCGCTTGCGCCGTGAGGCGCGGCACGTCTGGGTCGGCGAAAAGACCCTGCCCGCTGTAACCAACCTGCCAATCGGTGATGCCAGTACGTATTTCGGCGCACTGAAGCTGACAGGGCGTCGCGGTGAAATCGCCGACAAGATTCTCAAGGAAATCTGTGAGCGCCTGCAGTTCCTGGTCAATGTCGGCCTCGACTACCTGACCCTCGACCGTAGCGCCGATACCCTGTCCGGCGGTGAGGCCCAGCGTATCCGCCTGGCCAGCCAGATCGGCGCCGGCCTGGTCGGGGTGATGTACATCCTCGACGAGCCGTCCATCGGCCTGCACCAACGCGACAACGACCGTCTGCTGGCTACCCTCAACCACCTGCGCGATATCGGCAACACGGTGATCGTCGTCGAACACGACGAAGATGCCATTCGCCTGGCCGACTATGTCGTGGATATCGGGCCGGGTGCCGGTGTGCATGGTGGCCAGATCGTCGCCGAAGGCACACCGGCCGATGTCATGGCCCATCCTGATTCGCTGACCGGCAAATACCTGTCGGGGCGGGTGAAAATTGCCGTACCGGCCAAGCGCACGCCTCGCAACAAGAAGCTCTCGCTCAAACTCAAAGGGGCACGCGGTAACAACTTGCAGAATGTCGACCTGGACATCCCGATCGGCCTGCTGACCTGCGTGACCGGCGTTTCCGGCTCAGGCAAGTCGACCCTGATCAACAACACGCTGTTCCCCCTCAGTGCCACGGCCCTGAATGGCGCCAGTACCCTGGAGGCGGCGCCCCACGACAGTTGTGACGGCCTGCAGCACCTGGACAAGGTCGTGGATATCGACCAGAGCCCGATCGGCCGCACGCCACGCTCGAACCCGGCGACTTACACCGGTCTGTTCACGCCGATCCGTGAGCTGTTCTCTGGCGTGCCAGAGTCACGCTCCCGTGGCTACGGCCCGGGGCGCTTCTCCTTCAACGTCAAAGGCGGACGCTGCGAAGCCTGCCAGGGCGACGGTCTGATCAAGGTCGAGATGCACTTCCTGCCCGACATCTACGTGCCTTGCGACGTGTGCAAGAGCAAGCGTTACAACCGCGAAACCCTGGAGATCAAGTACAAGGGCAAGAACATCCACGAGGTCCTGGAAATGACCATCGAGGAAGCCCGCGTGTTCTTCGACGCGGTGCCGGCGCTGGCGCGCAAGCTACAGACGCTGATGGATGTCGGCCTGTCGTACATCAAGCTGGGGCAGTCGGCGACCACCCTCTCCGGTGGTGAAGCACAGCGGGTCAAGTTGTCGCGCGAGCTGTCCAAGCGTGATACCGGCAAGACCCTGTACATCCTCGATGAGCCGACAACAGGTCTGCATTTCGCAGATATCCAGCAGTTGCTCGATGTGCTGCACCGTCTGCGCGATCACGGCAACACCGTGGTGGTGATCGAGCACAACCTGGACGTGATCAAGACTGCCGACTGGATTGTCGACCTGGGCCCCGAGGGCGGCTCCAAGGGTGGGCAAATCATTGGTTGCGGTACACCGGAAGAAGTCGCCGAGATGAAGCAGTCGTATACAGGCTACTACCTCAAACCGCTGTTGGAGCGCGATCGCGCGTAACGTGGGAGCGGGCTTGCCCCGCGATTACGGTGTGTCTATCACATCGCATCGCGGGGCAAGCCCGCGCCCACCAATCGAAAAAAAAAGCCCCGCACTGGCGGGGCTTCTTTTTGTTCCGGGAACATTACATCTGCGACTGCAGGTAGTTCTCCAGGCCGATGGACTTGATCAGGCCTTGCTGCTTTTCCAGCCAGTAGGTGTGATCTTCTTCAGTATCGGCCAGCTGCAGGCGCAGGATGTCACGGCTGATGTAGTCCTTGTGCAGTTCGCACAGCTCGATGCCTTTGCACAGCGCGGCGCGCACCTTGTACTCCAGGCGCAGGTCGGCAGCGATCATTTCCGGCACAGTTGCGCCAACGTCCAGATCATCCGGGCGCATGCGTGGAGTACCTTCGAGCATGAGGATACGACGCATCAGGGCATCAGCGTGTTGGGTCTCTTCTTCCATCTCGTGGTTGATACGCTCGTAGAGCTTGCTCAAGCCCCAGTCTTCGTACATCCGCGAATGGATGAAATATTGGTCACGTGCCGCCAGTTCGCCCGTCAGCAACGTGTTGAGATAATCGATTACGTCCGGGTGACCTTGCATCGCCCTGCCTCTCCCTGTGTGAAAGTTATAGTTTGAACCAGGATACCCGGAAGGTCACTTGGAATCGGGCATAAATGTGCAAAAAAGCGGGTAAACGGTAGTGATATTCATTGAAAAACCGCCCAAATGAGGGCGGTTCTTCTTATCACTTCGACTTAGGCGAGATTTATGCCCAAAGCCTTGGCAATCCCCTCTCCATAGGCCGGATCGGCCTTGAAGAAGTGCTGCAACTGACGCTGAACGACATCTTCGGAAACCCCGGCCATGGCCCCGGCAATGTTGCTGATCAACAGGGCCTTCTGCCCGACGTTCATCAAGCGGAACAGTGCACCGGCGTGGCTGTAGTAATCGGTGTCTTCGCGATGATCGTAACGATCAGCCACACCGTTCAGCTCCAGTGCCGGCTCGGCGAACTGCGGCGCCTGCTTCGGCGCATTGCCATAACTGTTGGGCTCATAGTTCGGTGCCGCACCACCATTGCTGCCAAACGCCATGCTGCCGTCACGCTGGTAGGTGTTCACCGGGCTGCGTGGGGCGTTTACCGGCAATTGCTGATGGTTGGTACCGACGCGATAGCGGTGGGCGTCTGCATAGGCGAATACGCGGCCCTGGAGCATACGGTCGGGCGACAAACCGACACCTGGAACCATATTGCTCGGCCCGAATGCAGCCTGTTCGACCTCGGCGAAGTAGTTGAGCGGATTGCGGTTCAGTTCCAGCTCACCGATCTCGATCAATGGGTAATCCTTCTGCGACCAGGTCTTGGTCACGTCGAAGGGGTTCTCGTCGCGGCTGACCGCCTCTTCTTCGCTCATCACCTGGATGCACACCGCCCATTTCGGGAAGTCGCCGCGCTCGATGGCTTCGAACAGGTCACGCTGAGCGTAATCAGGATCAGTACCAGCCAGGCGGGCCGCCTCGGCGGGCGCCAGGTTCTTGATGCCCTGCTTGGTCTTGAAGTGCCACTTGACCCAGGTGCGCTGGCCGTCAGCGTTGACCAGGCTATAGGTGTGGCTACCAAAACCGTGCATGTGACGGTAACCGTCTGGAATGCCGCGGTCGGAGAACAGAATGGTGACCTGATGCAGCGCCTCAGGCGAATGCGACCAGAAGTCCCACATCATCTGCGCACTTTTCAGGTTGCTTTGCGGCAGACGCTTCTGGGTGTGGATAAAGTCGGGAAATTTCAGTGGGTCACGAATGAAGAATACCGGGGTGTTGTTACCGACGATGTCCCAGTTACCTTCTTCGGTGTAGAACTTCAGGGCAAAGCCACGCGGATCACGCTCGGTATCCGCCGAACCACGTTCGCCACCGACCGTGGAGAAACGCAGGAAGGTTTCGGTCTTCTTGCCGACCGTGCTGAACAGCTTGGCGTAGCTGTACTCGGAGATATCCCGGGTCACCGTGAAGGTGCCATAGGCCCCCGAGCCCTTGGCGTGCACGCGACGCTCAGGAATGTTCTCGCGATTGAAGTGGGCGAGTTTCTCAAGCAGGTGGAAGTCATCCAGCAACAACGGCCCCCGCGGCCCTGCGGAGCGCGAGTTCTGGTTGTCGGCAACCGGTGCACCGCTGGCGGTGGTCAGTATCTTGGTCTGGCTCATGCGCTATCTCCCTATCGGTCTCAAACTGCCGGCTAATCGGCTTGGAATGAGTATCGACCAGAACTATGACAGCAACAAATTCATTACATGACTCAGATCAATAGATTATTACAATGCATGTAGACACAAAAAACCGGGCACTAGGCCCGGTTTTTTGTTTCAGACTGACGTCTTATTCAGCAGCTTCTACCGAGCCACCGACAGGACGATCAACCAGCTCGACGTACGCCATTGGTGCGTTATCGCCAGCGCGGAAGCCGCACTTGAGGATACGCAGGTAGCCGCCCTGACGGGTGGCATAGCGCTTGCCCAGATCGTTGAACAGCTTACCAACGATTTCTTTCGAACGGGTACGGTCGAAAGCCAGGCGACGGTTAGCTACGCTGTCTTCCTTGGCCAGGGTGATCAGCGGCTCGGCAACGCGGCGCAGTTCCTTGGCTTTTGGCAGGGTAGTTTTGATCAGCTCGTGCTCGAACAGCGACACCGCCATGTTCTGGAACATAGCCTTGCGGTGAGAGCTGGTACGGCTCAGGTGACGTCCACTTTTACGATGACGCATGATTCATTCCTTACCAAACACTACGTTCGGTGATTACGACGATCAGGCAGTCGCCTTGTCGTCTTTCTTAAGACTTGCAGGCGGCCAGTTGTCGAGGCGCATGCCGAGGGACAGACCACGGGAGGCCAGAACGTCCTTGATTTCAGTCAGGGACTTCTTGCCCAGGTTCGGAGTCTTCAACAGTTCTACTTCGGTGCGCTGAATCAGATCGCCGATGTAGTAAATGTTCTCCGCCTTAAGGCAGTTGGCCGAACGCACGGTCAATTCCAGATCGTCAACCGGACGAAGCAGGATCGGATCGATCTCGTCTTCCTGTTCGACTACCACAGGTTCGCTGTCACCTTTGAGGTCGACGAACGCAGCCAGCTGCTGTTGCAGGATGGTTGCAGCACGACGGATAGCCTCTTCAGGATCCAGGGTACCGTTGGTTTCCAGATCAATAACCAGCTTGTCCAGGTTGGTACGCTGCTCGACACGGGCGTTTTCCACCACGTATGCGATACGGCGAACCGGGCTGAACGAAGAGTCGAGCTGCAAGCGACCAATGCTGCGGCTTTCGTCTTCATCGCTCTGACGCGAATCGGCCGGCTCATAACCACGACCACGAGCTACGGTGAGCTTCATGTTCAGGGCGCCGTTAGACGCCAGGTTAGCGATTACGTGATCGGGGTTAACGATCTCGACATCATGATCCAGCTGAATATCGGCAGCGGTAACCACCCCCGAACCCTTTTTCGACAAGGTCAGCGTAACTTCGTCACGACCGTGCAGTTTGATAGCCAGGCCTTTCAGGTTCAACAGGATTTCAATGACGTCTTCCTGTACACCTTCGATTGCCGAGTACTCATGGAGTACACCGTCAATCTCGGCCTCGACTACTGCACAGCCAGGCATAGAGGACAACAGGATGCGGCGCAGCGCGTTGCCCAGGGTATGGCCAAAGCCACGCTCGAGAGGCTCGAGCGTGATTTTAGCGCGGGTTGGACTGACGACCTGCACATCGATATGGCGGGGCGTCAGGAACTCATTTACCGAAATCTGCATGGATGCACCTATTTTCTAGCCCTTACTTGGAGTAGAGCTCGACAATCAGGCTTTCGTTGATGTCGGCGGACAGGTCGCTGCGAGCAGGAACGTTCTTGAAAACGCCCGACTTCTTGGCAGCATCCACATCTACCCACTCAACGCGGCCACGCTGGGCGCACAGTTCAAGGGCTTGAACAATGCGCAGCTGGTTCTGCGACTTCTCGCGAACCGCGACCACGTCACCCGGACGAACTTGGTAGGACGGAATGTTTACAGTCTTGCCGTTGATGCTGATCGCTTTGTGCGAAACCAGCTGACGGGATTCGGCACGGGTAGCGCCAAAGCCCATACGATAAACGACGTTATCCAGACGGCATTCGAGCAGCTGCAGCAGGTTCTCGCCGGTTGCACCCTTCTTGGAGGCTGCTTCCTTGTAGTAACCGCTGAACTGACGCTCGAGAACGCCATAGATGCGACGTACTTTTTGTTTCTCGCGCAGCTGGGTGCCGTAGTCGGACTGACGGCCACGGCGCTGGCCGTGGATACCTGGGGCTGCTTCGATGTTGCACTTCGATTCCAGAGCGCGAACGCCGCTCTTCAGGAACAGATCGGTGCCTTCACGACGAGACAGTTTGCATTTTGGACCAATGTAACGTGCCATTTATCTGTCTCCTGATTACACGCGGCGCTTCTTCGGCGGACGGCACCCGTTATGCGGGATTGGCGTCACGTCGGTGATGCTGGCGATCTTATAGCCACAACCGTTCAAAGCACGAACAGCGGACTCACGACCTGGACCTGGACCCTTGACGTTGACGTCGAGGTTCTTCAGACCATATTCCAGCGCAGCTTGACCAGCACGCTCAGCAGCTACTTGAGCAGCGAACGGGGTGGACTTGCGGGAACCGCGGAAACCCGAACCGCCGGAGGTAGCCCAGGACAGAGCGTTACCTTGACGATCGGTGATGGTCACGATGGTGTTGTTAAAAGACGCGTGGATGTGGGCGATGCCATCAACCACTGTCTTTTTGACTTTTTTACGAGGACGAGCAGCAGGTTTTGCCATTTCTAAATTCCTGTCGATTCGCTGGTGCGATTACTTGCGGATCGGCTTACGCGGGCCCTTACGGGTACGCGCGTTGGTCTTGGTACGCTGACCGCGTACTGGCAGACCCCGACGATGACGCAGGCCGCGGTAGCAACCCAGGTCCATCAACCGCTTGATTTTCATGTTGATGTCACGGCGCAGATCACCTTCGGTGATGTACTTCGCAACTTCAGTACGCAGCGATTCAACCTGCTCGTCGCTCAGATCCTTGATCTTAGCGGCTGGGTTGACCCCAGTCTCTACACAGATTTTCTGTGCAGTAGTGCGACCAACACCATAGATGTAGGTCAGCGAGATAACAGTGTGCTTGTTATCTGGAATGTTGACGCCTGCAATACGGGCCATTCAGTGGGACTCCAATTGACAGCTACCTACGCCCCGGAAGCCAAGAAATAGGGCGCGAGATAATATCGCTGTAGAAACAAATAATCAACCCAGCAGCGCACTAGCTGCTGGGTTTGTAGCGCAAATCACACTCAGCCTTGGCGCTGCTTGTGACGTGGTTCCGCACTGCAAATTACTCGAACAACACCTTCGCGGCGAATAATCTTGCAGTTACGGCACAGCTTTTTCACCGATGCACGAACTTTCATCACCAACTCCTCGAACCTTAAGGGTCTCTCAGCGCAGCAAACCGCTGCCACCGTAGCCTTTCAGGTTGGCTTTCTTCATCAGGGATTCGTACTGGTGCGAAACGAGGTGCGATTGTACTTGGGACATGAAGTCCATCACAACCACTACCACAATCAGCAACGAGGTCCCGCCAAGGTAGAACGGAACGTTTGCCGCAACCACCAGGAACTGGGGAAGCAGACAGACGGCCGTCATATAAAGAGCACCGAACATGGTCAAGCGGGTCAGAACGCCATCAATGTAGCGCGCCGACTGCTCACCTGGACGGATGCCCGGAATAAAGGCACCGGACTTCTTCAGGTTCTCCGCTACGTCTTTCGGATTGAACATCAACGCCGTATAGAAGAAGCAGAAGAAAATAATCCCTGCACTAAACAGCAGAATATTCAACGGCTGACCAGGAGCGATCGACTGCGAGATGTCCTGCAACCAGCCCATACCTTCGGACTGACCGAACCAGGCACCCAGCGAAGCCGGGAACAGCAAGATGCTGCTCGCGAAAATGGCAGGAATAACGCCCGCCATGTTCACTTTCAGCGGCAAGTGGCTGGTCTGCGCAGCGAAGACCTTGCGGCCCTGCTGACGCTTGGCGTAGTGAACGGCGATACGACGCTGACCACGCTCAATGAACACCACAAAACCGATAATCGCTACTGCCAGCAAACCGATAGCGACCAGAGCGAAAATGTTGATATCGCCTGTACGTGCAGACTCGAAAGACTGCCCGATTGCTCTCGGAAGACCGGCGACGATACCTGCGAAGATCAACATCGAGATACCGTTGCCTACACCGCGCTCCGTGATCTGCTCACCCAGCCACATCATGAACATTGCGCCGGCCACAAAAGTGGATACCGCAACGAAATGGAAGCCAAAGTCAGCAGAAAACGCCACGCCCTGACCGGCCAGGCCAATGGACATGCCAATGGCCTGGACCAGCGCCAGGATTACGGTGCCGTAGCGGGTGTACTGGCTGATCTTGCGACGGCCAGCTTCACCTTCCTTCTTCAACTGCTCCAGCTGCGGGCTGACGGCGGTCATCAGCTGCATGATGATCGATGCCGAGATGTACGGCATGATCCCCAGTGCAAAGATGCTCATCCGTTCCAGCGCGCCGCCGGAAAACATGTTGAACAAGCTAAGAATGGTCCCCTCATTCTGTCGAAACAGTTCCGCCAGCCGGTCCGGGTTAATACCTGGAACTGGGATGTGTGCGCCTATCCGATAGACGATGATCGCCAGGAACAGAAAACGCAGACGAGCCCAAAGTTCAGACATCCCGCCTTTGCCGAGCGAAGAGAGAGCACCTTGCTTAGCCATTTATTCCTCGAACTTGCCGCCAGCTGCTTCGATAGCCGCACGCGCACCTTTGGTGGCTGCGATACCCTTGATGGTGACTGCGCGAGTAACTTCGCCCGACAGCATGATTTTCACACGCTGTACGTTCTGGTTAATCACGTTGGCATCCTTCAGGGATTGCACGGTGACAACGTCGCCTTCCACTTTGGCCAGCTCGGACAGACGCACTTCGGCGCGGTCCATGGCTTTCAGGGAAACGAAGCCGAACTTCGGCAGACGACGGTGCAGCGGCTGTTGACCGCCTTCAAAGCCTGGAGCGATGGTGCCACCGGAGCGGGAGGTTTGACCTTTGTGACCACGGCCACCAGTCTTGCCCAAACCACTACCGATACCACGACCCGGACGATGCTTCTCGCGACGGGAACCCGGCGCTGGACTCAGATCATTGAGTTTCATCGATTAACCCTCGACGCGCAGCATGTAGTAAGCCTTGTTGATCATCCCGCGGTTCTCGGGAGTATCCAGGACTTCTACAGTGTGACCGATGCGGCGCAGACCCAGACCCTTAACACACAGTTTGTGGTTAGGGAGACGGCCGGCGGTGCTTTTGATCAGCGTTACTTTAACGGTAGCCATGATCAACGGATCTCCTCAACGCTCTTGCCGCGCTTGGCAGCAATGGACTCAGGAGATTGCATAGCCTTCAGACCCTTGAAAGTGGCGTGAACCACGTTTACAGGGTTGGTCGAGCCATAGCACTTGGCCAGGACGTTCTGAACGCCAGCAACTTCCAGGACGGCACGCATTGCGCCACCGGCGATGATACCGGTACCTTCAGAGGCAGGCTGCATGTACACCTTCGACGCGCCATGGGCGGACTTGGTGGCGTACTGCAGAGTAGTGCCGTTCAGGTCAACCTGAATCATGTTGCGACGAGCAGCTTCCATGGCTTTCTGGATCGCAGCAGGTACTTCGCGCGATTTGCCACGGCCGAAACCAACACGACCCTTGCCATCACCTACCACGGTCAACGCGGTGAAAGTGAAGATACGGCCGCCTTTTACGGTTTTGGCAACGCGGTTAACTTGAACCAGCTTCTCGATGTAGCCTTCGTCGCGCTTTTGATCGTTATTTGCCATAACTTAGAACTCCAGCCCGCCTTCACGAGCAGCATCAGCCAGCGCCTTGACGCGGCCGTGGTACTTGAAGCCGGAACGGTCAAAGGCAACTTGAGATACACCGGCGGCTTTCGCGCGCTCAGCTACCAGCTTGCCAACCTTAGTGGCCGCGTCGATGTTGCCGGTGGCGCCATCACGCAGTTCTTTGTCCAAAGTCGAGGCGCTGGCCAGGACTTTGCTGCCGTCGGCCGAAAGGACCTGGGCATAGATGTGCTGCGAGGAGCGGAACACGCAGAGACGCACGACTTCGAGTTCGTGCATTTTCAGGCGTGCTTTGCGAGCGCGACGCAGTCGAGTAACTTTTTTGTCGGTCATTTGCTAGGCCCTACTTCTTCTTGGCTTCTTTACGACGGACGACTTCGTCCGCGTAACGCACACCCTTGCCTTTGTACGGCTCTGGTGGACGGAAGTCGCGGATTTCAGCGGCCACCTGACCTACCAGCTGCTTGTCGATACCCTTGATCAGGATATCGGTCTGGCTTGGGGTCTCAGCGGTGATACCCGCTGGCAGTTCGTAATCCACTGGATGCGAGAAGCCAAGCGCCAGGTTCAGCACGGTGCCTTTGGCTTGTGCTTTGTAACCAACACCGACCAGCTGGAGCTTGCGCTCGAAGCCTTGGCTTACGCCTTGGACCATGTTGTTAACCAGGGCACGGGTGGTACCGGCCATTGCGCGAGTTTGTTGATCGCCATTGCGAGCAGCGAAACGCAGCTCACCAGCTTCTTCAACGACTTCTACGGACGAGTGAACGTTCAGTTCGAGAGTGCCCTTGGCACCCTTCACCGAAAGCTGTTGGCCGACGAATTTGATTTCGACGCCAGCTGGCAGCTTAACGGGGTTCTTAGCGACGCGAGACATGCTTATCCCCCCTTAGAACACTGTGCAGAGAACTTCGCCGCCGACACCGGCAGCGCGCGCAGCACGATCAGTCATCACACCTTTGTTGGTGGAGACGATAGACACGCCCAGACCGCCACGTACTTTCGGCAGTTCTTCGACGGACTTGTACTGACGCAGGCCTGGACGACTTACGCGCTTGACTTCCTCGATGACCGGACGGCCTTCGAAGTATTTCAGCTCGATGGAAAGCGATGGTTTTACTTCGCTGCTGACCTGATAGCCAGCGATGTAACCTTCGTCTTTCAGAACTTTGGCTACCGCAACCTTCAGAGTCGACGAAGGCATGCTTACGACGGACTTTTCAGCCATCTGGGCATTACGGATGCGAGTTAGCATGTCCGCTAACGGGTCCTGCATACTCATGGGCTAGACGCTCCTGATACAAGAAAAATTAGCCTCTCGGCTACTACAGTCGCCTGAGCGCACCAGATCAAAAAACCCGGGCTCAGGAGAGCCGGTCATTCTAGACAGTTCCCAGAAACGAAACAAGCCCCAGAAGGGGCTTGTTTCGTTGCAAAGTCACCGGTGGTCGGAAGATTGCTCCTCCGCCACCTGGACGCTGCCGGTACGTCTTACCAGCTGGCTTTAACCAGACCTGGAACGTCACCGCGCATTGCTGCTTCACGCAGCTTGTTACGGCCGAGGCCGAACTTGCGGTAAACGCCGTGTGGACGACCGGTGATGCGGCAGCGGTTACGCAGGCGCGAAGCGCTGGCGTCACGTGGCTGCTTCTGCAGAGCTACGACAGCGGCAAAACGCTCTTCTGGAGTTGCTTCCAGATTGACGATGATCGCTTTCAGCTCGGCACGCTTCTTGGCGTACTTGGCAACAGTGAGCTGACGCTTC
>JBOICD010000010.1:0-21849 GCA_050739855.1 Pseudomonas sp. | reverse complement strand
CTACCGAAGACCGCTGCCACAGCCTGCTCACGACACTGACACCGACGGCGGTGGCAGCAATCACCGCAAGATCGATGGCCACATTCAGCAGATGGTCAAAGGCCTCGCTGGTATCCCCCTCATGCCAGGCGTCGATGCCATGATAGACCTCACCGAGCAACTCCCAGGCGCTGACCGCCAGCAGCGCCGCGCCAATGGCCGGCACGAAGAAACCGGCCAGGCCAAGCAGCGCCCAGCCTTCTGCAGCCAGACGCTGCTCATGCGCGCGCTGGACCTCGCGATCCAGATCGGCCACCGGCACCGCGATCATCGCCGCGTCGTCCTTGATCTGGCGGATACGCGCTTCAGCCAGCTTTTCGAACAATGGCCGCCGATAAGCCAGCACGTGTTCTTTGAGGTTGATGTTGGCCCAGATCGCCAGGTCTGCATAGGCAGGGATGACCACGGAGAAGAAACGCTGGCTGTCACGCCGCCGTACAAAGCGGCTGAAGAAGCGTTGATACTGGCTTGAGCGAAGGCGTCTGCCCAGCTCGTTGGCGAGGTAGCGAAGACTTTTACAGACAGTCCAGGGCCCGTTCGGATCACCGGGAATATGCACCAGCACGTACTTGGTGTCAGTGCTCAACACGCCTTCATCGAAGACATTGAGCACAACAATCTGCTCCAGTGCGCAGCCGAGCAGTTTCAGTTGCATGGCCACGACAGGATCGCCGTCGAGACGGCCCAGCCTACCTACGTTGCACAGTCCGACCACCAGCTGGAGTTCGCTTTCAGTCAGGCCGCCCTTAATCCTGGCTTCATAGGCATCGGCCAGCATGGTGTAACGATGCGAACTGGCCAACAACTCCGCTACGTTATCGGCGGTGCCGCTCCCGGGTTGCGGCTGGAGGACGCTTTCCAGATGGCGCTGATACTGCCCCCCGATGTCGGTATCACGGCACAGCCTGGCAAACTCAATGGCGCTGGGTGGCTTGATGTTGCCAGCCCGAGCGTTGCTCAAACGATTGCCCTTCGGCTGCCCGCCAGACTTGGCTTCATCAACAGTAAAATTGCGCAGCGCCGCCTCGACCAGCGGGATTTCTTCATACACAACTTCGGTTAGATGAACGCCGACGGGCTGAGGATTGATCACCGGCTCCCGGTGCCCGGTAATAAACTTCCAGCGCCCTACGTTGTATTCGTCGGCGAAACGCTCTTTGAGGGCGTTTTCCAACGCGGCGGCAGCAAAACTGTCGATGCCCTGAATGCGCGCCAACGCCTTGCTCAGCCGCTGGCGGACAACCAGGCTGTGACGCATCGCATCGCCAAGTGCGCTCAGTTGCTCGGCACTGGCCAAGCGCAACCAGGCCGGCAGGCGCTTGCCGATGATGCTGTCTTGATAGGCTTGCTCCACCGCGAGCGTGCCTGCTGCCGCGATGTCCTGACTGTCACTGGTTTCCATGGCGCGTGCCCTCTGTATGACTGAAGACGCGAGCCTAAGCTTCGAGGGTTGTCAGGCGTGCTTAGATAGCTACTACCCCGGTTCAAAACGGTTACTTATGAAGTAACCGCCGTTGCGGGGCAGCTTCGGTGACTCAAGTCGCCGCCTGCCCCCCATGCACAGGATGACCTGACGCCGACACCGCATTCTGACTTAACCGATGCAGCTTGCTGGCCCGCTCCATGCGGGCGATCTTGAGGACAATCAGCAGCGTGCCTGCCATGCAGAACAAGGCGAGCCCGAGCAGTAGCGAGCGCTGTTCACGCAGCCCCTTCCTTACATGCTCCACGTAGCTCGGGTCGATGAAGAAGGAACAGATCAGGTCCAGCTGTGTTTCTGGCAAGCCCTCGCGGATAAAGGGCTGTAGCGTCGCGGAAGAGCGACATTTTTCAACAGTCAGGAAGTCGTCGGCGAACCAGTCGAATTTGATGTCGTTCTCGGACAAATAGAAACCGGGGGCGTCTGGCGCATTTTTCAATGAGACCGCCAGGTATTTCGCTTCGGTGAGCGTAGGTAAGGGTGCCAGAAGGAGTAGCAGCAGGGTGAACAGTAAGCCCCAGAGCTTGAACTTGAGGGGCGAAAACCGTTTGACCTTGAAGGCTGGAGCATTGAAGTCGCTCCAGTCGATGTAGTTGCGAGAGCGCCCAACATCGGCGGGGGCCAAGCGATTGGCGATAATCCACCGTTGCGCCAGCTCGGCGTCGCTCAATGTGCTGGCAGGGATGTTGAATTCATAGCGGAACAGTTCTACTTCGCGCATTTCCCTGCGCATCGTGTTGAGCTGTGGGTTGTTTTCGAATTCTGTCTTGCCACCAAAGCTTCGCCAGATCAGGTCACGCAAGAAGAACAGCGACCCGGCACGGCTGTAGATGAACCAGAGCAGCCATGCGAACAGTAATACCGTGGCGATACCGCCAAGCGAGGCGATTGATTCCGCGTTCCATGTCAGGGGGATGGTAGCTGGGGTAGGTGTTGTCATGAACGATCCTTATTCAAACGGCTATGCAATGCAGCTGGCCGCGTCAATGCGGCGAATCTGACTGCAGGAGAAAGAACTCGGAATGATAGAAGAGGCGTTACAAGGTTGTCCGCAACGAAAAATCTGAATACGGTGTAGGAAAAATTTCGACGGGACGAGTGCGATGCTGTCTACGGCTCAACGCACTGGCTGAAACGAAAAAAAAGAGGCCTAAGCCTCTTTTCTTTGAAACCTACAGGCTTCAATGGAACCCTGTAGATCGATATCTGGAGCGGGAAACGAGACTCGAACTCGCGACCCCGACCTTGGCAAGGTCGTGCTCTACCAACTGAGCTATTCCCGCATTTGGTGACGGCCATTCTATAGGATCATGAATCGCCGTCAAGCCCTTGATTCAAAAAAGCTTTATTTTTGCTCCGAGCCTTCGCGCAGGTGCGGCCAGGCGGCGCGCAGGTAGTGCACCATCGACCACAGGGTCAGGCCGGCAGAGACCATCAGCAAGGCGTAGCCCAGGATCACCCAGAAGGTCAGCACCGGCGGGTTGGCCAGCAGGATCACCAGCGCCAGCATCTGTGCCGCGGTTTTCCACTTGCCCAGATTCGATACGGCCACATGCGCCCTCGCCCCCAGTTCGGCCATCCACTCGCGCAGCGCCGACACCACGATCTCGCGACCGATGATCACCGCAGCTGGCAAGGTCAGCCAGAAGTTCGCATGCACCTGCACCAGCAGCACCAGAGCCACGGCGACCATCAGCTTGTCGGCTACCGGGTCGAGGAAGGCGCCAAAGGGCGTGCTCTGCTGCAGGCGACGGGCCAGGTAGCCGTCAAGCCAGTCTGTGGCCGCAGCAATGGCGAAGACGCTGCTCGCTGCGATATAGCTCCAGTGATACGGAACATAAAACAGCAGAATGAAGATCGGAATGAGCAGGACGCGAAGAACTGTAAGTAGATTTGGGATATTCATCGGCACAACTGGCTGCAAAGTGAGCGTGCATTCTACTCGCTATGCAGGTTGGCATAAATCGACTCGGCAAGCTTTTTACTGATTCCCGGTGCTTTGGCGATTTCTTCGATGCTGGCGCGGGTCAGTTCCTGCAGGCCACCGAAGTGTTTGAGCAGGTCACGACGGCGCTTTGGTCCCACGCCCGCCACGTCCTCCAGGCTGGAGGTACGCCGGGCCTTGCCACGCCGGGCGCGGTGGCCGGTAATAGCAAAACGGTGCGCTTCGTCACGGATCTGCTGGATCAGGTGCAACGCCGGCGAGTCACCCTTGAGGGTGAACTCATGGGCCGCGTCGTTGAGGTAGAGGGTTTCGAAGCCGGCCTTGCGCGTCACGCCCTTGGCCACGCCAAGCAGGATCAGGTCGGGAACCGCCAGTTCCTGAAGTACCTCGCGGGCCATGTTCAACTGGCCTTTGCCGCCGTCCACCAGCAACACGTCCGGCAGCTTGCCCTCGCCGTCCTTGATCCGCCCAAAGCGTCGGGTCAGGGCCTGATGCATGGCCGCATAGTCGTCGCCGGGGGTAACGCCTTCAATGTTGAAGCGCCGGTAGTCGGATTTCAACGGGCCTTCCGGGCCGAACACCACGCAGGAGGCGACCGTCGCCTCACCGCTGGAGTGGCTGATGTCGTAGCACTCCAGGCGCTGCGGGGTTTCATCCAGAGCCAGGACCTGGGCCAGGGCTTCGAACCGTGAAGCCATGTGTTGGCGGTTAGCCAGGCGTGCACTCAGTGCCTGCTCGGCGTTGGTCACCGCCAGCTGCTGCCAGCGCGCCCGGGTGCCGCGCACGCGGTGGCTGATGCTCAGTTCGCGCCCGCGCAGGGCTTCAATGGCGGCGGTGATCGCGGCGAAGTCTTCGTGCACCACGTTGACGATCAGCTCGCCCGGCAAGTCGCGCTCGGCGTTGCCGATGTAGTACTGGGAAAGGAACGCGGCCATCACTTCGGCCACCTCCTCTTCGATCCCGACCTGCGGGAAAAAATTCTTGCTGCCCAACACCCGCCCGCCGCGCACGCTGATCAGGTGCACACAGGCACCACCCGGGTTGGTGAACGCGGCAACCACATCCACATCGCCACTGCCGCCTTCCATGCTCTGCTGATCCTGAACCCGGCGCAGCAAGGCGATCTGGTCGCGCAATTCGGCGGCCTTCTCGAACTCCAGAGCCATGGCTGCCTGCTCCATCTCGGCATTCAGCTCGTTGGTCAGTTGATGACTGCGGCCTTCGAGAAACATCACCGAGTGACGCACGTCAACGGCATATTCCTCAGGCTCGACCAGGCCGACACACGGCGCCTTGCAGCGTTTGATCTGATATTGCAGGCACGGCCGGGTGCGGTTGCTGTAATAGCTGTCTTCGCATTGCCGGACAAAGAAGGTTTTTTGCAGCAGGCTCAGGCTTTCACGAATGGCCCCCGCGCTGGGGTAAGGCCCGAAGTACTTGCCCTTCTGCTTCTTCGCGCCGCGATGAATCCCCAGCCGCGGGAACGGTCCGTCGGAGAGGAACACATAAGGGTAGGACTTATCGTCGCGCAGCAGGATGTTATACGGCGGCCGCCATTCCTTGATCAGCGTCTGCTCAAGCAGCAGCGCTTCGGTCTCGTTGGCGGTGATGGTGGTTTCGACCTGGGCGATACGCGCCACCAGGGCAGCCGTCTTCGGCGCCAGGCCAGTCTTGCGGAAATAGCTGGCCAGGCGCTTCTTGAGGTTCTTCGCCTTGCCGACATACAGCAGCCGGGCTTCACCGTCGAACATCCGGTAAACGCCCGGGCGACCGCTGCAGGTCGCCAGGAAAGCACTTGAATCGAACACAGGGGTCATGAGTTCAGAGACTGGCGTCAACCATGCCATGGCGGACCGCCAGCAGCGTCAGTTCGACGTCGCTGGTGACCGAGAGTTTTTCGAAGATCCGGTAACGGTAAGTATTGACCGTTTTCGGTGACAGGCACAGTTTGTCGGAGATGATCTGCACTTTCTGGCAACCGACGATCATCAATGCGATCTGGATTTCCCGCTCCGACAGCGCATCGAACGGCGAGCCTTGCGGCTGGAACGACTTGAGTGCCAGTTGCTGGGCGATCTGCGGGCTGATGTAGCGCTGACCGGAAAACACCAGGCGAATGGCCTGGACCATTTCATCCAGGCCCGCGCCTTTGGTCAGGTAGCCGGCGGCCCCCGCTTGCAACAGGCGCGTGGGAAACGGGTCTTCCTCACAGGCAGTCACCGCCACCACTTTTACATCCGGATGACTGCGCAACAGCTTGCGCGTGGCCTCAAGGCCACCGATCCCGGGCATCTTCACGTCCATCAGGACCACATCGGGCTTGAGTTCACGCGCGACCTTCAACGATGCCTCGCCAGAGTCGGCCTCGCCCACCACCTGCAAGCCGTCGATATCGGCCAGCATGCGGGTGATGCCCGTACGTACCAGATCGTGATCATCGACCACCAGGACCCTAATCAAGCAGACACCTCACACTGCGGCGGCAATTGGATCCCGCCACCTTAGCAAAAAACCAGGCGCTAGAGCTAACGGAACACGTCATCGCATCGCTGCTATTTCGCCGTTGCCCGCTTCACGGCCAAAAACACTCGCGTCGCGCCCGGAAACCTTCGCACAAGCCCTTGGCAGAGCATTGGCAAGACTACCGAGCAATTGCGCGATGGCGGCCTGATCGGCCGCGGGCAAGTTGCGAAAAGCCCCCAGCAAGCGCTCCTCCTCCGGGCTCAGACTGCCCTGGAGGACAGGCGTACGCGTACCGCTCAACACATACAGGGCATCGACGCCACGCGTTGCCACCGCTGCCAGGTAATCGGCCTTGGGCGTTCGCTCGCCACTCTCGTACTTGCCCTGGGCATTGGGCTCGACCCCACCAATGTCGCCGAACACCCGCTGGGTCAGGCCCAGACGCTCCCTTTCTTCCCGTAGACGGGCACCGATTCCGTTCATTGCGATCCATGTCCTTGATACATCACCCAGATGGGCAACTGCGTAAGACCTACAGGATAGGTCAGTCGCACAGCACTATGCACAGGAACACGAGGACTGCACAAGCTAGCACGTGCCTCGCCTGCCTGAGGTTGTCTGTACAAGGAACTTACTCGGCGCTGGACGGCCTTCGAACCGAACATCGGTGGGTAAACTTTCATCCAGGCGAAAATGACACTTTAGTGCTACTGATAACTATCTAAATGCCATCAATCACCACAATTTAAACCAACAAAAAAGTTCAATGACAACAGCAAAACCCAGCAACAAACCCGCCCAAACGTCGTCGAAACGGCAATAAAATTCATTTTATTGGCGCCATAAAGCCGCCATCTTGAGCAAGTCTGGTTTTTGACACACAACTTATTTGCAACTTTAACTTATTGATTTATAAGTATTTTTTAAACTTAACAGGCAAATATCAAATAGTTTTGAATTAACAACAACAGATTGCTTGCGTAACTAAAAAAATCCCCCTTAGGATAGAAATAAGACAACGAACAACACGGCCATCGCCTGTTCAGCGCGCGATACGTTTATGCGTGCTCGCCTCGTCGACATCACCGATAAACCGAGTAACCGGGTCAGCATTGCCGAACCCGGAAGAGGGAACTATGAACATCAGTATTTTTGGACTGGGTTATGTGGGTGCCGTGTGTGCCGGCTGCTTGTCCGCCCGCGGCCATCAGGTGTTGGGCGTCGACATCTCTCAGGACAAGGTCGACATGATCAACCAGGGCAAATCGCCGATTGTCGAACCCGGGCTTGAGCAACTGTTGCTCGATGGCGTGAATCATGGCCGCCTGCGCGGCACCACTGATGTTCAGGCCGCCGTGCTGGCGACCGAGATGTCGCTGCTGTGCGTCGGCACGCCGAGCAAGAAAAACGGTGACCTGGACCTGGTCTACATGGAAGCGGTGTGCCGCGAAATCGGCATGGCCCTGCGCGACAAAGGCAGCCGCCATACCATTGTGGTGCGCAGCACGGTACTGCCAGGCACGGCGAAAAATGTGGTCATCCCACTGCTTGAGAAGGCCTCGGGCAAACGTGCCGGGGTTGATTTCGGGGTTGCCGTGAACCCCGAGTTCCTGCGCGAAAGCACTGCGATCCAGGACTACGACTTCCCGGCCATGACCGTGATCGGCGAGCTGGACCAACACTCCGGCGACCTCCTCGAGTCGCTGTACAAAGGCCTTGATGCACCGGTGATCCGCAAGTCGATCGAAGTCGCCGAAATGATCAAGTACACCTGCAACGTCTGGCACGCGACCAAGGTCAGCTTTGCCAACGAGATCGGCAACATTGCCAAGGCCTCCGGTGTCGATGGCCGCGAGGTGATGGATGTGGTCTGCCAGGACTACAAACTCAACCTGTCGCGCTACTACCTGCGCCCAGGCTTTGCCTTCGGTGGCTCTTGCCTGCCCAAGGACGTGCGCGCCCTCACCTACCGTGCCGGGCAACTGGACGTTGAGCACCCGCTGCTGGCCTCGATCATGGACAGCAACCGCAACCAGGTGCGCAATGCCTTCGAGCTGATCGTGCGCCAGGACAAACGCCGCATCGGCCTGCTCGGCCTGAGCTTCAAGTCCGGTACTGACGACCTGCGCGAAAGTCCGCTGGTAGAACTGGCCGAGATGCTGATCGGCAAGGGTTACGAGCTGAGCATCTATGACGCCAACGTCGAGTACGCGCGGGTTTTCGGCGCCAACCGCGAGTACATCGAATCGAAGATCCCGCACGTCTCGTCCCTGCTCTGCAGCGACCTCAGCCAGGTAATCAACGAGGCTGACGTGATTGTGCTGGGCAACAACGACGATCGCTTCGCCCAGGCCCTGGATGTCGCCGATGGCAAACAGGTCATTGATCTGGTCGGCTTCATGCCCCATGCCAGCAACAGCAGCCAACAGGGTATCTGCTGGTAACGCCTGAGACTCCGTAGAGAGCACCCGGCAAGCATCCCAGGCCTGCGCCTGAGCGAACTGAACACCTGCCTCTGTCTGCCTGCCGCACTGCGGCCGGGCCTGGCAAGTGCGCGTTTCGCTCAGGCTCAGGCGCCTGTACAACGGAGCAACGGTTAGATGGAACGACAGCAACAACCGCCTTCGGGCGCACGACGGGCAGCCACGAGCTTATGCGCCTGGGCCTGCCTGTTCGGCCTGATCGCCCTGGCCTCGGAGATGATCGCCCCGGCATATCTGGACCCGAGCCACCACAGCTTCATCTTCATCATCGGCACCCTGGGCATGTGGCGCTATGGCAATGCCATCGTCCACTACCTGCGCGGTATGTACTTCCTGCACTGGACGTTCCCGCGCATCCGCAAGGCCGTCGAGCGCATGGGCGATGCGGCGTTGCCCGCGCATATGTTCATGGTGGTGACCAGTTTTCGCATCCCCACCCACACCACCTTCAAGGTCTACCAGTCGGTGTTCCAGGAGGTGCAACGGCTCAAGGTGCCCTGCACGGTGATTGCCTCGATCGTCGAAAAAGGCGACGAGCAGTTCATCAAGGAGATCATGCGCAACGAGGTCAAGGACCGCGACGACATCAAGCTGGTGATCGTTCGCGCCCGTGGCACCGGCAAACGTGATGGCCTGGCCCATGCCTTCCGCGCCCTGTCGCGGCAGATGCCCCTTGAGGATTCGGTGGTCGGAGTGGTCGATGGCGACACCATGATGCTGCCGGGCTGCGTCGAACGCGCGGTCAAGCTGTTCGCCTATCTACCCAAGGTTGGCGGCCTGACCACCAACGAGTTCTGCGAGGTCGAAGGCAGCAATCTGATGCGCCAGTGGCACTCGATGCGCTTCGTCCAGCGGCACATCAACATGTGCTCCATGGCCCTGTCGCACCGGGTGCTGACCCTGACCGGACGGCTGTCGTTCTTTCGCGCCAGCGTCATGACCAATCCGGACTTCATCCGCGACGTCGAAGCCGACTTTCTCGAGCACTGGCGCCTGGGCCGCTTCCAGTTCCTCACCGGTGACGACAAGTCCTCGTGGTTGAGCCTGATGCGTGCTGGCTGGGACACCTTCTACGTACCCGACAGCAACACCCTGACCGTCGAGCATCCACCGGACAACAGCTTCTGGCGCGCCACCCGCCAGCTGATGTTCCGCTGGTACGGCAACTCACTACGCCAGAACTTTCGCGCCACCGCCCTGCTCGGCCGCGCGCGCCTGGGCCTGTTCACCCTGTATGTGCTGCTCGATCAGCGAGTGTCGATGTGGACCTGCCTGATGGGCCTGACCGCCTCGGTGGTCGCCGGCATCGTGTTCGGCATCCAGTACCTGCTGGTGTACCTGTTCTGGGTGCTGCTGTCGCGCAGCATTGTCACCGTGCTGTTCCTGTTCGCCGGCCACCCGGTGAGCCCGGTGTACCCCTTTGTTCTTTATTACAACCAGATTGTCGGCTCGGTGATGAAGATCTACGCGCTGTTCCACATGGACCAGCAGCGCTGGACCCGACAGAAAACCACTTTAAGCAACGGCAGCGTCGACTTCGATGCCGCCCTGAACCGCTGGTCCTCCAAGGCGATGCTGTTTTCTTCCATCGCGATTTTCTTCGGGGTCATCTCGGTTCTTCTCGAACTCACGCAACGTTAAGGAAAGGCGCCTGCCATGAGTAGCTCAAGTACATCTACAGTTCCCGGTAAAGCTGCAGCCAATGTAGTCCATGAAGCGATCGACGAGCGCCAGTACGTGCGCACCCGGATCGATGCCCGCGTCACCCTGGCAGCGGCCGGCCAGCCCAGCGTGGAAACCACCCTGCAGGACATTTCCCTGGGTGGCATCGGCCTGCGTCACGACAAGCCGCTGACCATCGGCAGCCTGTACAACGCCTCGATCCGCCTGCGCCTGAACCAGGTCGACCTGAGCCTGGACAGCAAGGTGCGCATCGTCTCCCAGCGCGGCGAAGAAGTCGGCGCCCAGTTCGTCGACCTCGATGCGCAGAAGCGCGACATCCTGCGCTACATCATCAGCGCCTATCTGTCGGGCGAGATTGCCGACATCAACGGCCTGTTCAACGTGATGCAGCGCGAGAACTACATCAAGGAACGCAAGCAACAGCACGCCAGCGCGCGCAGCAGCAGCGATCGTCTCAAGGCCGTGACCGGCACCCTGCTCTACGCCGCTGCCGGCCTCGCCGCCCTGGGCTTTGTGGCCTACAAGAGCTACCTGTTGTTCTTCCGCATTCCGGCGGTGCAGGCCCAGGTGTCGGCCAACGCCCAGATCATCAGCATGCCCGACAACGGTTATGTGAAGTTCCTCCTGCAGCCCGGCCAGACCGAGGTGAAAGCAGGCCAGCCACTGGCCAATATCTCCACCCAGCTGGCCACCAGTTTCACCAGCCCGGCGGACATGAAAGCCGTGGCCGATCTGTCGCCAGGCGATCTGCAGACCCTGCTCGGACGCGCCACCATCGAGACGGTGATCAACAGCCCGTGCGACTGCGAGGTTTACTTCCCGGGCAAGCCGCTGGATGGCTATGGCTACAAACAGGCGCCGCTGATGCATCTGCTGCCGCGGGATGAGGGCCTGTTCGTTACCGCCAACGTGCCGTTCGACAAGCTGGCCGATATCTCCCGGGTCACCTCGGTGGACCTGAAAGTGTTCGGCCTGGATGAACACTTCAGCGGCAAGGTAGTCGACTCGCGTGTCGATGAAGCCAACAAGAACCTCGCCCTGACCATCGCTCCGGACACCCCGTTGCCACGCCAGGCCTACCATAAGCCAGTGGCGGTGGACCTGTTCCTGGGCTTGCCGTTCACGGCATCGCGTTGAGCGCAAAGGAAGGATTGGCGATGAACGCGATGATGCCCTCCCGTCTGCTGCTGGCAGGCCTGTGCGTAGCCTGTGCCAGTGCCGTGTCGGCCGGCCAGAGCCTGGAGCAGATCCGCTACGCGCTATACAAGGACCCCAGTGCCAATGTCAGTAGCGACCTGCGCCTGCTGTCCGAACGTGGCGACCTGGCCTCCAAGCTGCTGCTCGGCGATGTGCTGGCCAACACCGACGGCGCCAGCCGTCAGGAAGTGATCGGCCTGTACCAGCAAGCATTCGCTGACGGCCGTGGGCAGATTCCGGCACTGGCCTCGCTGGCGCGCCTGCTTGATCGCACCCCGAGCCTGCAGCAGGGTCAGCGTAAATGGGTAACCCAGGCCTTGACGCGCTACCCGGCAACCCTCGATCCGCGCAACGCCAGCACCACCCTGGAGGTGTTTCTGGTCTACCCGCAACTGGTCTCCAACGATCAGGCGCAGCACCTGCTGGCGCTGTACCAGCAATCGTGCCTGCTCAACTGCCGCCCCGAGCTGTACCGTGCGGTCCTGGCTGAACGCCAGGGCGATCGGCAGACGGCCGAGCATTGGTACCAGCAAGCGGTGCGCGTGGATGTGCGGGCCATCGATCGCTACTACCGCTTCCTCGGTGAAGACCAGGACCGTGCCTTCCCGGCCTTCGCCCGTAGCCTCGAAGCCCAGCGGCCAAGCCTGGCGGTCGAGATCGTGCACCGCATCGGCTCACTGCTCGACAGCATCAACAGCGTGCAGCGCGCCGACCTGGAAACCGACCGCCAGGAGCGCCAGGTACGTGCCATGGGCACTGCCCAGGTACAACCTGATGCCGCGCAACTGGCCCGGGAAAAAGCCCGCAGAGAAGAACTGGACCTGGCTCGGGCCGAGGCCCTGCGCTGGCGTGACCATGCTGTCGAGCGCGGCTTCGTGCCGGCGATAGCGTCCAAGGCCAGTTACATGATCTCCGACCCCACCGCGCATAACGCTGAAGAGACCCAGGCCCTGATCAACCAGGTGCAAGCCCATGAGCCGACCCGCGCCAAGGCGCTGCAAGCCTCGTTCTATATGGTCAACAACTGGTTGACCCTGGACCCGCAGAAGGCCCGCGCGCTGATCGATGAGCTGATCGCCAGCCACTACCCCGACGCCCAGTTGCTGCTGGCCGACTACTACAGCAAGGGCGTAGAGGATGAGCCAGACCAGGACAAGGCCCTGCAGATTTTCCAGGCCCAGGCCCAAGCCGGCTCAACCACCGCCTGGTACCGCATGGCCACCCTGCACGCCTATGGCCGGGCCATCTGCCATGACCCGGTCAAGGCCTACACCTATGCCCAGGTGGCGCTTGAACTGGGTGAAAGTGGCGCCCGCAGCCTGATCAAACGCCTGGAAAAGACCCTGAAAAAGGATGACATCGACCGCGCCCTGGCGGCGCGCGCCGATCTGTTGAAGGAGGCAACCCTGTGAAAGCGCATCACTCCCTGTTCGGTGCCCTGCTGGCCCTGACACCGCTGTATCCGGCCATGGCCGCCGAAGAAATCACCGGCCCCGAAGCAGACAGCAACGAACCGGTGCGGGTGCTGCCCAGCGACGGCAGTGCGCCGGTGATCACCTCGGAGTTCTTCAACAAACTGACCGTGCAGACCGGCTACGGCCCGGAAAACTCCGAGGTCGGCCGCAGCCGCGAGATGTTCTACAGCCTGCGCTACGAGCCCTCGTTTGCCTGGTACTCGCCGGAAAAGCGCTGGGCCAAGTGGATGGTCTATGGCCGCCTGTGGCTGAACTACGACTCCAGCCAGTCGATCAGCACGCAGAACGAGAACAGCAACAGCTTCGACCGCGAACAGCCTGAAGGCTGGTACGCCGAACTGCGCGAGCTGTACGTCAAACGCAACCTGCTCGGCGATGACCCGCGCTTCTCGCTGTCGGTCGGGCGCCAACGCTATTTCGATGACTACGGCATCTGGTGGGACGACAGCCTGGAGTCGCTGCGCTTCAACTACAACGACACCTTCTCCCGCGGCTTTTTTGCCGTGGGGCAAAAGTTCTACAACTACAACAGCGACGTCAACAGCCTGGCCGACAGCGAAGAGCGCACCACCTACCTGATGGGTGAGTACGCCTACCGCTGGAGCGAAAACAACTGGGCCGGCGTGCGCCTGATGCACGAGAACGACCACAGCGGCCACGACCCGGAAGATCGCGATGACTTCAAAGGCATGCGCTACGGGCTGTTCTTCAAGGCCGATGACCTGGATGTCAGCCCGCTGTTCAGTGACTACCACCTGGAGCTGGCGCGCCTCGATGGCAAGGTCGACAGCACTGACGTTGCCAACAACAAGGTCACCACTACCGGCCATACCACCCGTGGCTGGGCGGTACTGGGCGAAATCGGCAAGCGCTTTCATGACCTACCCTGGAGCCCACGCCTAGCCCTGCGTGGCGGCCTGACCGACAAGCCAAGCAACGACAACGACGGCTTCCGGCTCAACACCATCCAGTCAGATCGCATCACTCGCCAGGGCTCCTACAGCACACGCCTGGCCAGTTCGTTCGTCAGCCTCGACCTGCGCAACCTCAGCTACTACGGCTTTGCCGTGGAAACCCAGCCCACGCCGCGCAGCGCTCTGGATTTGCGCTTCACCGAGCTCAAGATGCGTGATGCCGACGGCACCGTACCGATCCGCGTCGACGGCGACCAGCGTAGTGAACGCAACCAGGCCATCCTCAATAACACCTACAGCGGGGGCAAAACCATCGGCCAAGTGTATGACCTGAATTACTACTGGAAGATGTTCCCCGTAGCCATCGACGGCAAGCACCTGGACGTCAACGCACTGGTCAGCGCCAGTTACCTGAAGGCCGGCAGCGCACTGGATACCAAGACGCTGGACACCGGCGACGACTATCAGCTGACGTTCGGCGTCGTGATCAGCTACTAAGGACGGACCCTCAGATGATCTTCGCCTCCAACGTCTTTTTGTTCCTCTACCTGCCGCTGTTCCTGGCCGTGTACTTCCTCGCCCGGCCGCAGTGGCGCTCGACCGTGATCGTTGCCGCCAGCTACATCTTCTATGCCTGGTGGCGCCCGGACTTTTTGCTGCTGTTCGTCGCCATCACCTATTGGAACTACTGGTTCGGCCTGCGCATCAAGGCGCGCCTGGACGCCGGCGACAAGCGCTGGGCCCTGCGCTTGCTGTGGATCGGCATCGTCGGCAACCTGTCGACCCTGGGCTACTTCAAATACGCCAACTTCGGCGCCGAAGTGCTCGCCGCCCTGCTCGCGCCGCTGGGTATCAACACCTGGAGCCTGGAGACCATCTTCCTGCCGCTGGGCATCTCCTTCTATGTGTTCCACGCCCTGAGCTACATCGTCGACATCTACCGCAAAGACGCGACGCCGACGAACAACTTCATCGACTTCGCCGCCTTCGTCGCGCTGTTTCCGCACCTGGTCGCCGGCCCGATCCTGCGCTACAGCCAGCTGGCGCCGCAGCTGCGCCAGCGCACCCATTCCCTGGAGCTGTTTTCCCTGGGCGTGTGTCGCTTCATGCTCGGCTTCATCATGAAGGTGCTGATCGCCGACCAGCTGGCGCCGATCAACGTGCTGTTCATCAGCGAAGGCACCCTGCAGCTCAGCGACGCCTGGTTCGGCCTGGTGGTCTCGACCCTGCAGCTGTACTTCGACTTCGCCGGATACAGCCATATGGCCCTGGGCCTGGCGCTGATGATGGGTTTCCGCTTTCCGGAGAACTTCAACCAGCCCTACGTCTCGCAGAGCATCACCGAGTTCTGGGCACGCTGGCACATGACCCTGGCGCATTTCCTGCGCGACTACGTGTACATGCCGCTGGTGCGCAAACGCGTGGCCGGGGCACTGCCGGCACTGGTCTACACCATGCTGCTGTCGGGGCTGTGGCACGGCGCAAGCTTCGCCTTCATCTTCTGGGGCCTGTTCTTTGGCCTGGGGATGGTCATCGAACGCAAATACAACCTGGCGACCAAGATCACCACGCCCTACCACCTGGGACGCAACCTGCGCACCTTCGTGCTGATCATCCTGAGCATGCCGCTGTTCTTCACCAACGACCTGCGTCACAGCCTGGGCATCTATCAGGCGCTGTTCGGCTTCAACGGCCTGGGCTCGCTGGACCTGTACGTGCTCGGTGCCTCGAAGATGGCCATGTCGTTTGCCGCCGTCGCCCTGTGCTGGCTGGTCCTGGCCGGTAGCAACAATGTGCGCTACTACGCCGGCAATAAAGAGCAGTACTTCATGCGCCATGTCGGCGGCCTCAAGGCCGTGCTGCTGTGGGCCGGCTTCGCCCTGGCGCTGAGCAGTCTGGCGGCGAACTCCTTTTCACCCTTTCTGTACTTCCAGTTCTAGGAGACGGCCATGTACCCGGTCATGAATTCGGCGAGCAAGGTCAACGGTATCCTCTTTGGCGTAGTGCTGGCAGGGATGTTCGTCTATTCCCTGCCGCCGGTGTTCAGCTTCGCCAAAAGCCAGAGCGATGCCTGGAACCTGTTCGTCGATGGCAAGCTGCTGCGCAAGTTCGAGCAGGTCTATGACAAGCGCTTCTTCCTCCGCGAGCCCTCGGTTGAACTGTGGGCCAACGCCCAGTACCGCTTGTTCGATGAAGGCACCAAAGGCGTGGTGCTGGGCAAGGACGGCTGGCTGTACACCAACCAGGAGTACCGCGTACCGAACAACCTGCAAGCCAACCTGGAGGGTCAGCTGGCGCAGATCGCCGAGGTCGAGCAAAAACTCAAGGCGCACAACAAACGCCTGATCCTGCTGCCGCTGCCGATGAAGGTGGATGTCTATGGCGTCCACGCCGAACGCGCCGTCGATCCGCGGGCAATCAGCCTGTACGACCGCTTCATTGCCGGCCTGCAGGCGCAGAAAACCGAGGTCACGCCAGTGCGTTCGGCCTTCCTGTACAACAGCGCCGGCCCGGAACTGTTCCTTAAATCCGACACCCACTGGAGCCCGGAAGGCGCGCGGCTGACGGCCTATGAACTGGCTCGCCAGCGCCCCGATCTACTTGGTGATGAGCGCTACGTGTCGCACAAGGTCGCGGAAAAAACCGTCAAGGGCGACCTGATGAACTACATCCAGTTCAATCACGCCCAGCTGGCCCCGCAGTTTGGCCCCAGCCAGATCGCCCTGTACGAGACCCTCAAGGCCGAACAGAACAGTGACGCGCTGTTCGCCGACGAGCAGCAGAGCCTGCTGCTGGTCGGCACCAGCTACAGCAAGATCGACGACTGGAACTTCACCGGCTTTCTCAAAGAAGCGCTCAACCGCGACCTGCTCAGTGTCGCGGTAGAGGCCCGCGGCCCGTTCGAGGCGATGAACCAGTTCCTCGCCAGCGACGACCTCAAGAACCCGCAGATCGACACAGTGATCTGGGAGTTCCCGCTGCGCACCCTGCTCGCCCACCGCCTGGGCTCACTGAGCCGTCCCGGCCAGACCCAGCATTTCTGACACTTTCAAGGAGATCGACATGAACCGTTCGCTCAAGCACCTGCTCACCGCCAGCGCCTTGTTGCTGGTCAGCACCCAAGGCGTGGCCGCCGAAGGCAATGCCGACCTGTACGATGCCGTGGCCCCGGCCGACTCCGCCTTTGTGCGGGTGCTCAACCTGTCCGACAGCAACATCGATGTGACCCTGAGCGGCAAGGTCAACCCGCAGCGGGTCGCCGCCGGACAACTGAGTGGCTACCGTTTCACCCCGGCCGGTAGCCACAAGATCGGCGTCGGTGCCAAGGCCATCGAACCACAGCTCAAGGCCAATGCCGCGAGCACCGTGGTCTATGACGGCAACACGCTGACACTGATCGCCGACAAGTACGTCAACGAGCCGAAAAAAGCGCAGATCGCTTTCTACAACCTGACCCCGGCCAAGGTCGCGCTGAAAACCGTCGATGGCAAGAGTGTGGTGGTCGACACCCTGGGCAAAGACCAGACCGGCAGCCGCATGGTCAACGAAATCAAGATCGGCTTTGCCGCCTATGACCAGCAACAAAAAATCGCCCAGTTCGACGAACTGTTCCTCAAGAAAGGCCGTTCCTACAGCTACGTACTGCTGCCTCAGGGCGCAGGCTATCGCAGCATGAGCCTGGCCAACAGCATCGACCCGAGCGAGTGAGCGGCACCATGAAAAGCCTATTCGCCCTTGGCCTGGCCGTTGCCGGCGCGCTGTTCAGCGTGCACGGCGCGGCAGCCGACAGCAACCCGGCCACCTGCAAAGGCCTGGAGTGCCTGATGTGCCCCGGCTTGAGCAATCCCCAGCATTACGCCGAAGGCCGCATGAAGCTGATGCGCGAAATCGTTCCGGGCAAGGATCGCTGGCTGTTCCGCTCGGCGGTCGACCTGACCAACGACTTCGGCATCCCGGCGCCGATGCGCCCTGAGTTCGCGCGCCTGATGGACACCTTCCATCGTCAGGGTATCCAGGTGGCCATGGCCATCCAGCCAACCCGCGGCCTGATGCACCGCGACAAGCTGTACGCCGACAAACTGCATGGCTTCGATTTCGCCCGCGCCAGCGGCAACCTGAGCAATTATCTGCAGCAACTGCGCAACGGCGGCGCCATCGTCGCACCGATGATGCAGGTGGTGCAGAACCCGCCCGAGGGCGAGTTCTTCTTCCGCCGCGATCACCACTGGACGCCGAGCGGCGCGCAAGCCACTGCCCGCCTGGTGGCCGAGGAAGTGCGCCGTCAGCCGTTCTATGCCTCATTGGACAAGAAGCAATACCGCACCGAGCCCGGAGTGATGGTGCCCAAGGATGGCACCCTGAATCTGGCCCTGAGCTATATCTGCGGCAACAACTACGGTTTCCAGTACGTGCGTGGTTACCAGACCATTCCGCAGGATCAGGGTGCCGAGGCCTTGTTCGACGACGCCCCGGACCCGCAGGTGATCCTGGTCGGCGACAGTAACGCCGCCGCCCGCGAAGACGAGAGCAAGCAGTTCAACTTCGACGGCTACCTCAAGCAGTACCTCGACGTCGATATCCTCAACTACGCCCTGCCCGGCGTCGGCCAGGACGGCTCGCTGCTCGAGTACCTGCTGTCGGAGAACTACAAACCCAAGGCACCGCCCAAGCTGATCATCTGGGAGCTTCCGGCCAACTACCAGCTGGAGTCCGAGCTGATGTACCGCCAGCTGATTCCGGCGATCAAGGGCGGTTGCCCGGTGTCCACCGAGGTCATGGCCAACCGCTTGCAGCGTCCGGCACTGAAGGTCAACGAGCGTATCGAACTGCTCAGTAACGCTGGCGAAGCGCGCAAGGCGGTGAACGCGGGCTTCCTCGACATCCGCATCAGCGACAAGAACGTCAAGGATTTCTACGTGATCGTCTATTACGACAACGGTGCGCGCGACAAGGTCTGGTTCCGCCGCGAGGCGGTGGTGAGCGGTGGTCAGTACTACCTGGAGCTGAGCCGTGCCAAGGCGTTTGCCGGGGCCAATCTGCTCTCGGTGTTCATGGAGCCGACCAAACCCGGTAGCGCCGCCACCCAGGTGGAAACCCGACTATGCCTGTGAAAACCTGGAGCGCACTGGCCCTGGGCCTGTGCGCCAGCCTGCAACTGAGCCACAGCCTGGCCGCCAGTTCGATCTGGCCGCCACGGGCCACCGCGCAGTCTTTGATGATCGCCGACTACCGCACCCTGCAGTGCAGCAAAGTACCGCCCGCACCCTATACCGGCAGCTTGCAGATGCAGAGCAAGTACGACCAGCGCGATGCGAGCAAATCAACCCTGCGCAGCAGCCCCGATGCCAACAGCGAAAAGATCGGCAAGCAGGTCAAACAGTTCATCGGCGGGCTGATCTATGCCAGCAAGCGTTTCCAGCGGGCGAAAACGCCGCAGGAAGCGAACATGGCCCTGGCCTGCCAGGACCAATGGCTGCAGCACTGGGCCGAAGCCCGGGCCCTGCTCAACCCGGACGCCAGCAGCACCGGCACGGCTGCACGCAAGTGGGCGGTCGCGGCCATGGCTTCGACCTTGCTGATGACCCAGGCGGCCAGCGACGGCAAGCTGCAGCTATCGGCGCAGCAACGCGAGTGGTTCAGGCAGTTGGGCGAACGCATCATTGCCGAGTACCAGCCGCGCCGGGCGCAAGGTTTTGCCTGGTTCAACAACCATGACTACTGGGCCGCCTGGGCCGTGGCAGCAACCGGCATGCTGATCGAGCGCGACGACTTCATCCAGTGGGCCGACGGCAACCTGCGCCTTGGCCTGCAACAGGCCGTCAAATCCGGCGACGGCAGCTATGCCTACCTGCCGCTGGAAGTCGCCCGCGGCAAGCTCGCCGCAACCTATAGCCAATACGCGCTGGTGCCACTGGTGTTGCTGGCCGAGTCGGCGCGGGTCAATGGCCTGCCCTGGAGCGAGCAAGACCAACAGACCCTGGAACTGCTGGGCAATTTCGCCGCACGCAGCATCCTCGATCCCGACGAACTGCCCGAGCTCAAGGGCCAATCGCAGATCGCCGTGGCGCCTTACAAGCTGGCCTGGCTGATCCCCTTCCTGCAGCGCGCGCCAAACCATCGCCTGGCTCGCCAGTTGTACGACAGCGAAGACGGCGACGTCGACAACTACAGCCAGATTGGCGGCCCGCTCAAGCCGCTGTACCCCAAACTGCCGTAACCCAAGGACGAATCGCCATGGCCATGCGCCCTCTTTCCCTTTGCTGCCTCGCCCTCCTGCTCTGCGCAGGCACGGCCCAGGCTGCAAGCCAAAGCCTGCCACTGCAGCAGTCGCTGAGCGTGATCAGCACCAGCGAACATCAGGCACAGTTGCAACAGCTGCAACAACAGGTTGCCCGGGCCGTGCAGTTGCAGGTCAAGGAACGCCCGCGTCCGGCCGGGCGTGCCAGTGTCAGCCTGCAACCGATGTTTTCGTCGCAGACCGGCAGCTGGCCGTTCGAGCCGTTCGTCAATAATGGCCTGTTCCGCGCCATTGCCGGCTACCAGGCACATCACCCGCAGGCGGTGTTGATTCGTGGCGGCAGCATCACCCTGGGGCAACTGCACGACGCGCTGAACAACCCACGGATCCTCAAGCCTTACAAGGACGGCTACCTGCTCAGCTATCCGCTGATGATCGGCAGTGATGGCGGCCTGGTGCTGGAAGGCACCAGCCTGTACCTGTACAGCTACTCGGGCACGGCGCTGATCAACCAGGGCTGGCTGGGCCTGAACCAGTCACGCCTGGAAAGTGTCGCCGGTGACAAACCGGGCAGCACCGACCGTGCCTGGCGCCCGTTCGTGGTGGCCTGGGCCGGCAGCCATACCCAGATCATCGGCTCGACCCTTGAACGTCTGGGTTACAACGCCAACCTGTCCCGTGGCCTGAGCACCGCCCTGAGCAGCCAGCAAGCGCCGGGCACGGCCCAGGCTACGCTGATCGTGCGTAACAGCCAGTTCAACGAGCTGTCCAGCGCCGTCGAGTTGCAACACACGCAAGCGCAGATCAACGGCAGTCGTTTCGAGCAGTCACAGCAGTACGCCATCGACGTACGCGACAGCCAGGTCAGCCTGACTAATAACCAACTGCGCGGCATCGACAACAACAGCGGCATCCGCCTGCGCGGACAGACTGTGGCACGGCTCGAGCGCAACCTGATCCTCGGCGCGCACAAGGCCGCCATCGAAATCAGCGAGCAGCGCGGCGCCCTGCTGCTCAGCGCCAACCTGATCGGCGACAGCCGCGGCAACGGCCTGCAACTGCGCAACCTGGCACCCAGCGCCCAAGCGCCCCTGCTGATCGAGGACAACCTGATCGGCAACAGCCAGGGCAGCGCCGTGGACGCCAGCGAAGTGAGCGGCGCAATCCTGGTCAATAACCGTATCGGCAACACCCCGGAATATGCCATCAGCCTGCGCAATGCCGCGCCATTGCCAGGTCCACTGACCCTCAGTGGCAACACCCTGGGCAAAGCAGGCAAGGCGGTGGTGCGGGTCGAAGGACTGCAGCAGGTGGTGCTCGGGCCCAATCGCTTCGAAGGCAAACCGCTGCTGCAGAACCTGTTGATCGGCGACCTGCTGGGCATTCAGGGGCCGCTGCTTGATGCGAGCCAGCGCCAGGACCGCGTGGTGCGCGTCAGCCGCAGTGGTAGTCAATAGCCCGCTGCATGCGCACGAAGCATTCATCCTCGCCCACGGCTTGAAACCCCCGGCGTTGGTACAGGGCTTGCGCCGGGTTGCTTTTGAACACTGTCAGACGCATCAGCGGTAAACGCCGCTCGGCAGCCCAGCCGGCCAGTTGCTCCAATACCTGAGTACCGATGCCCCGCCCACGGGCATTCTCGACCAGATGCAACTCGCGGATGTACAGGGCCTGGCGGTCCTGGCTGAGGCTGCAGAAGCCCAGCACCGTGTCGTTTTCGACGATCAACCACTGCTCACGCCAGCCCCAGACCTGATCGAAGGCTTCTTCAATCCAGAGCAGGTCGAATTCGTGGTAGTAACGCAGCATGGCGCGGCGGGTCAGGTCGCGGGCGAAGGCGCAGTGCTGGTCGGTGGCGGGGATAAGCTGCAAGGGTGGGTCCCTGAATGAGTTGTTCATAACAACGGTGGGAGCGGGCTTGCCCCGCGATGC
>JBOICD010000009.1:0-22322 GCA_050739855.1 Pseudomonas sp. | reverse complement strand
GGGCAAGCCCGCTCCCACCACCCAGCGAAGCATTCCAGCGCTCAGCGCCGCTCTGCTTCATAGTTCTCCATGGTATCGCGCGCAATCTCCCGGCCCAGGGCGATCAGCTCCGGCGCTTTGTAAAACTCGAAAAAATGACACACGCGCTTGGGGACGTTGATCAGCACGTCCGGCGGGTAACCGGCAATCTTGTACTGGGCCAGCGAGGTCTGCATCACTTCAAAGCTCTGGTTGATCAAATCCAGCAGTGACGCGGGGCCGACGTTGTCGATGATGAACGAGCCGGCCGCCGACTTTGGCGCACCGTCACTTTCCGGCGCTGCGGCCGGTTGCTGGGCTTCGGGAGCAAAGGCGTCGCTGAGCCAGGGGTTGGGGATCTGCGCGGCCTGTGGTGCGAGTTCCTGCTCGATGCGCATCAGCTGTTCGGCCTGTTTACGCCGGAACGGCAAGTGTGAACCCAGGGAACTGATCAGGTTGTCAAAACGCAGCTTGAAGGCAGCCGGGCGTTCGATAACAGGTAGCTGATACTGCCTCTGGTTGGTCGAGTTGAGGTTCACGGCAATGATCAGGTCGCAGTGGCTGGAAACCACCGGAATGATCGGTAACGGGTTGAGAATACCGCCGTCGACCAGCATGCGGTTGCCTTGCACCACCGGGGTGAACAGGCTGGGAATCGCCGCCGAGGCGCGCATGGCCTGGTGCAGACAACCTTCCTGGAACCAGATTTCCTGCTGGTTGGTGAGATCGGTGGCCACAGCCGTGTAGGGGATGCGCAGTTCTTCGATATTCACTTCGCCGACGATCTTGCGGATCTGCCCGAACACTTTCTCGCCACGGATCGCGCCCAGGCGAAAGCTCACATCCACCAGACGCAGCACGTCCAGGTAGTCCAGGCTCTCGATCCAGTTGCGATACTCCTCAAGCTTGCCCGCCGCATAGATGCCGCCAATCACCGCCCCCATGGAGCAACCGGCGACACAGGCGATGTCATAACCGCGACGTTCCAGCTCTTCGATCACACCAATGTGCGCATACCCGCGAGCTCCGCCCGAGCCCAGTACCAATGCCACGCGCTTACTCATGATGGCTCCCGGTTGTACTGCATCGATGGTCTAACAATGCGCCCATTCGCGTCTGTGCTTCAATCGTCATCCGTGCTGCGCTACGCTTTGCAGGGCACTTTTCTTCTTTGTAGCCGTCGAACACGCCACTTTGCACTTTTCTTTTGAGGAATCACCGATGAAAGCCTGGATTTACCTGCCCCTGATTGCTCTGGTCCTGACCGGTTGTGCTGGCAAGACAGCCTATCGCGACAGTTGCGCCAATCAGCTGGATTCGGCCTGGAAGGAGCTCGATCTGGCCAAGGCTGAAGGTTTTGCCGGTACCGTCAGTTACTCCAAGGCGCTTTCATTGTTGACCGGGGCCAAGACCCAGCAGCAGTTCGAAGCTTTTGAAGGGTGCAGCAACAAAGCCCAGAAGGCACGCTTCTACATTCGTGAATCGCGCGCCGGTCGCTGATACAGGAGAACACCATGTCGGCCATGCTCGACCATGTGATTACCCAGGTACTGGCCCTGCAGGTTCGCCTGCTCGGTTGTCAGGCACGGCTGGCGGCTGACACCGACAGCGAGGCGCTGCATGACCTGCGGATTGCCACACGGCGTTTGCGCAGCTTGCTGCGGCCACTGCGTGAGTTGCCGGGGGTCGAGCAGCTGGAGGGCGCGGCGCAGGCGTTGGGCAATCTGACCACCCCGCTGCGTGACCGCGAGGTGCTGGCCGCGCAGTTGCTTGAGCGCGATCAGTTGGCGGCGGCGCAGGTGCGTCTGGCTAAGCGCCGGGAAACTTACGCCAGCGTTGCCGAGAGTGCCGAACTGGGCCGCCTGCTGGCGATTGTCGATGCCTTTCCGATTTTCCTGCGTGCCGCTGAGCGTGAAGGCTTGATCCGTAAACTGCACAAGCGCATCGACAGGCGTCTGGAAAAGCAGTGGAAGAAGTTGCGCGAAGCGCTGCAGGATCCTGCCCATGACCGTCATCGCCTGCGCTTACTGATCAAACGCGTACGTTATGCGGCTGAAGCCTACCCGCAACTGGAGCATGCCGGGCGCCGCTTGCAGCGCTTGCTCAAGCGGGCGCAGAGCGACCTGGGTGGTTGGCACGATCTTCTGCAATGGTTGCTGCAGGCCGAGCAACAGCGAGACCTGGCGCCTTGTGTCGGGCATTGGCAAGCACAGCTGCAGGACGCCGAACAGCGTGCCGATGTCACCCTGGAGCGCTTGCAAACACTGCTGGTGCAGCGATAAGCCGCTGATATGGCTGAAATGCGGGCTGCCGCTGGCGCCTCTGCTGGTTAAGATCGGCCTTTTCCCACGGATGAGGTCGGCATGAATTTCTCGCAATTGCTCAAGGCGGTCCGTCTGCATCCCCAGGCGGTAACCATTCCTGCCAGTTGGGCGCAAGGGCGCGCCTGTTTCGGTGGCCTGATGGCGGCCCTGCTCTACGAAACCATGCTCACCAAGACTTCGCCCGGTCGTCCGGTGCGTTCCCTGGCGATCACCTTCGTTGGCCCGGCCGAGCCCGAGGTGCCGATCAGTTTTGAAGTCGAGCTGCTGCGCGAGGGCAAAGCGGTCAGTTCTTTGTTGGGCCGCGCGGTGCAAAATGGCCAGGTAGTGACCCTGATTCAGGGCAGTTTCGGTGGCGGACGCGATTCAGTGGTTAGTGTTCCGGCATTACCTGCCGTGGAGATGAGCAGTCTTGAGGCTGCCACCGGCGAGCTCCCCTATATCAAAGGCGTGACCCCTGAGTTCATGCAGCATGTGTCCCTGCGCTGGGCGATTGGCGGGATTCCGTTCAGCAACAATCACTCGCGCAGCATGGGCGGTTGGGTCCGGTTGCGTGACGAAGGTGGTGACGAAACCCTGAGCGAAGCGCACCTGCTGGCACTGGTCGACGCCTGGCCACCGACCCTGTTGTCGCACCTGAACAAGCCTGCGGCCGGCAGCACCCTGACCTGGACCATCGAATTCATTCAGCCAGTGGCGAGCCTGACCACCCAGGACTGGTGCAAATACTGCGTGCAGACTGAGTATGCTCGCGATGGTTACGGGCACGCGGCGGCCGCCCTGTGGACGGCTTCAGGTGAGTTGCTGGCCATCAGCCGGCAAACGGTAACCGTCTTCGCCTAGTGGCGATGGCCTTGGCGCTGCAGGCCAAGGCCTGCGATCAGGGCGATGATGCCGACAGCCAGTTGCCCCAGGTCCAGGGAGAACAACCCCGACAACACCAGCAGCGCACCGAGGACAAACAGCGGTACGGCGATCAGGTACAACACCAGGTTGGTCGGGTTATGGTGGTAGCCACGCCATTGCCAGGCGTGCAGGTTGGGCAAGCGTTTGCGCATGGGAAATTCCTCAGGGCTATACCTGAAGAATAGTGCGGCCCCCGTCAGGGGGCCAATGAGCGCCGGCTATCGGGCTTATAGCTTGAGTTGGCCAATGGCTTTGTTCAGTTCACCGGCCAGGGTGGCCAGCTCGCTGCTGGTGGTGGCCGAGTCGACGGTCTGCTGCACGGTCTCTTCGGTGACGTCGCGAATACTCACCACTGCCCGGTTCATTTCTTCGGCCACCTGGCTTTGCTGCTCGGCGGCGACGGCAATCTGTGTATTGCTTTCACGCATCTGTGCGACCGCACTGGTGATCTCGACCAGGGCGGCGCCGGCTTCCTGAGCCTGCTGGACGCAATCGTCAGCCTTGAACGAGCTTTCCTGCATGAAGTCCACCGCATCGCGGGTGCCTGCCTGCAGCGCCGCAACCATGGTGGTGATTTCATCGGTGGAGGCCTGCACACGCTTGGCCAGGTTGCGCACTTCATCGGCGACGACGGCAAAGCCACGGCCCAGATCGCCAGCACGGGCAGCTTCGATCGCCGCGTTGAGGGCCAGCAGGTTGGTCTGTTCGGCAATGCTGTGAATCACGCCAACCACACCGTTGATCTTCTGGCTGTCCTCGGCCAGCTGGCGAATCATTTCGGCGGTCTGCTGCACGCCGCTGGACAGTCCGGAAATCGAGGTCTGTACGCGGCTGACCACTTCCTGGCCGCTGCCGGCCAGGGTGTCGGCGGTCTGCGACAGGTCGCGGGTGGCGCCGGCATGCTGGGCGATGTGATAAACCGTGGCCGACATCTCGTTGATGGCGGTGGCGGCCTGATCGGTTTCGCTCTGCTGGCCGAGCATGCCGTGGCGCACGTCGTTCATGCTCGCTGCCAGGCGCGCGGCACCGGAGTCTAGCTGGGCGGCGGTACGTGCCACGGTGTTGACCACGCGGTGATAGGTGGTCTGCATGGCGTTGAAGGCGCTCGCCATCTGCCCGACTTCATCGCCACAGGACAAGGGCACCCGGGCTGAGAGGTCGCCGGTCTTCTCGACATGCAGCATCACGTCCTTGAGGGTGTTGAGCTGGCTGAGCAGGAAGCGGATCAGCAACTGCGAGGCGCAGAGCATCGCCAGCATCAGGATCAGCACGCAAACCGCGTAGTTGCTGAAGCGGTCGGTAAACACCTGAAGCAGGCTGGGGGAGGGGGCGAGAACGGCAATTTGCTGGCCGTCGCGGCTGATCACCTGAGCGCCGCTCAGTGGATCGGTGCCGGTCAGGGCCAGCCCCTGCAACTCGATCCAGCCCTGAGCGCTGGCCAGGGCTTCGAGGTTGTGGTCGGCAAACGAGGGCACTTGCCCCGGGGCGTACTGCAGCCATAACGGATTGCTTGGCAGGGCCTGGCCGGCCGGCCAGGCCGCCAGCAACTGAGCCTCGGACCGGGCCTTGGCCTGGGCTTCCTGCGCCCGGGCTTGTTGCTCCAGGTGCACGGCATACAGCACCAGGAACAGGGTTGTGACGAAGGCCACCGCATTGACGGCCCAGAACTTGTATTTCAGGGAGATATTGCTAAGCCAGGCACCCATGGAAGGTCTTCTCTGATTGAGCTCAAACATTGTTGGCAAGGTGCCATCATTGTGCCGAACCGAGCAGGGGTGCGCCTTGATATGCGTCAAATAATCGCGGGCAGGCCAAAGAAGGCACGTGCGCAGGCGGTGCTATGGGCGGCCAGATGCTCGGTGCTTTCGTTCCGGTGCAAGGCAACTTCGCGCAGCACTTCGGTGAGGAATGCCGGCTCGTTGCGGCCGTTCTTGGGCTTTGGCCGCAGGCTGCGCGGCAACAGGTACGGCGCATCGCTTTCGAGCATCAGCCGGCCCTGGGGAATACTGCTCACCAGCGGGTGCAGGTGGGTGCCACGGCGCTCGTCGCAGATCCAGCCAGTGATGCCGATGTGCAGGTCGAGATCGAGGTAGCCGAACAGCGCGGCGCGTTCGCCGGTAAAGCAATGCACCACCGCGGCGGGCAGGCGGTCACGGTAGTCCTTGAGGATCGCCAGCAGGCGCTCGCTGGCATCACGCTCATGGAGAAATACCGGCATCTGCAATTCGACCGCCAGGGCCAGTTGCTCCTCCAGGGCTTTCTCCTGCTGTGGGCGAGGGGAGAAATCACGGTTGAAATCCAGGCCGCATTCGCCCACTGCACGCACCCGGGGCTGCTCCAGCAAGGCATGCATCTGCCGGGCGCTGTCGCTGCTCCAATGGCAGGCATCGTGGGGGTGGACGCCGGCGGTGCTGAACAGCCGTTGGCCACTTTCATCCAGCGCCAGGCACAGTTCCAGCGCCTGTTCGCTGCCCTCCAGGCTGGTGCCGGTAACCATCATTTGCACCACGCCAGCGGCCTCGGCGCGCTCGAGAATCGCTTGGTGTTTATCGGCAAAACTTGGGTTGGTCAGATTGACGCCGATGTCGATGAGTTGCATGGTGCTACCTCAGGCCGCTGGCCGGCCAGCATAGCAAAGCTCGAGGAATTTCGATAAATCGAAGAACTTCAATGAGTTGTCGTGGTCTTTTGCGGTCAATTGTCATGGAACGACCGCACACTATGGCGCCAACCCCACACGCGCGGACCTTGATACGGATGACCCGAGCGCTATTTTTGTTGATTGCGCTGAGCGTCGGGCTGCTTCAGGCAGGCCCGGCCAGCGCGCGCCTGCCCGGTCCGCAACAAACGGTGAGCAAAACCCAGGTCCGCGACCTGGCGCAGGTTCGCAGCAGCCGGGTCCTCAAGGTGCTGGTCAACCAGAGCCGCAACAGCTCCGGCGAAGTCAAAGGCGAGCCGGTGGGCGTTGAGTATCACCGCCTGCGTGCCTTCGAGCACTACCTCAATGGCCGCGCCCGCGATGGCCAGGAAATCCGCCTGAAAATCATTCCGCGGGCCAAGGAGCAACTGCTGGCGGCGCTGCAGCGTGGCGAAGCCGATCTGGTGGCGCCGGGCGAATTACTTGACCCAACCTCTACCCGTGGTCTGGTAGCCAGCGATCCGGTGGTGGACAACGTGCCCATGGTGCTGGTGGGACGCAAGGGCGAACGCAGCTTTCAGCGGGTCGAGCAGCTGTCCGGGCGGACCCTGGCCCTGACCAGTGCCAGTGCCGCTGGCGATACCCTGCATGAAATCAACCAGAAGCTGGCCCTGCGCAAGCTGCCGCCGATCAAGGTCGAATGGGTTGACCCGACATTGGCGGTGGAAGATGTTCTGGAAATGGTCCAGGCCGGCATCTTTCACCTGACCGTCGTCGAACAGCCAATCGCCGAGCGTTGGGCCAGGGTCATGCCCAAACTGCGTATCGATCGCAAAGTGCAGGTTGCCGCTCCGGAGGCCATGCGCTGGTATGTGCGGCGCGATGCGGTGATGTTGCATGCCAGTGTCGACCGGTTCTTGCAGGGCTATCGGCCGCCGGAGAACCAGGATGCGGCGTTCGAACGTATCTATCGACGCCTGTACCGGGTGCACAATCCGTTGGCGCGTAATGACCGCAAGCGGCTGGAAGCGCTGCGGCCGGTCTTGCAGCGTCATGCCAGCGAACAGAATATCGATTGGTTGAACCTGGCCGCGGTGGCCTTCAAGGAGTCTTCGCTCAACCCTGCGGCTCGAGGTGCCGGAGGAACCCATGGGTTGATGCAGATTACTTCCAGCGCAGCGCAGCGGGTGGGGGTGAGCAATATCAGTAATGTCGATGGCAATGTGCAGGCCAGTGCGCGCTATATGGCGCTGATCCGGCGCAAATTCTTTTCCAGTAATCAGCTTAATGAGCGCGAGCGCATGGCCTTTACCCTGGCGGCCTACAACCTGGGGCCCGAGAGGGTTCAGGCGATGCGTGCGGAGGCCAGGCGCCGGGGTTTGAATGGCAATCAGTGGTTTTTCCAGACCGAGCGGATTGCCATGGAGCAGGTGGGGATGGGGCCGGTCAGTTACGTCAACAGTGTTAACAAGTACTTCCTGGCATTCGACCGTGAGCGGGAGTCGCTGGAGCCTCAGGGGCGTAAGCTTTCTCGGTAGGAGCGGGGCTTGCCCTGTGTAGCAGACACACCGCAGCGCCTGCTTCGCCGGCAAGCCTGGCTCCTACAACTTCACACCGCCGGTAGGAGCGAGGCTTGCCCGCGAAGAACGATAATGACCTTGCTGCGGGTTGACATTTCGCCCGCAGCTTCTCTAGGATGCTGACTTGCGCCGATTTAAACAGCTACTTGCGGGGCGCAGGAGGAACCTCATTGGTTTCACCGAATACCGCTAAAGCGCTGGTTCGGTGACGCCTCCCACCGCAGCCCAGCGGGATCTGCGAGGCGGAGAATTACTCCATGAGTTGTCCACGTACCAGTGTCTGTCTGACCCCTCTGCCTGCCAGCCAGGCCACCCGTGTGCCGCGCATTTTGCTGGGCGGTAGCCACCAACCTACGCTCCTGCGATTTCTCGATGGCTGGCCGCGCCGCAAAGGCAGCGCCACCGCATTTCTGATTCAGTTCGCCGACACCCGCGCTTCCCTTGACCAGTTCGCCAGTGACCGCTTCGACCTGGCTGTGATCCAGTCGCCCAGCGCTGCAGACGCCGCCGAGGTGATCGGGAACCTGACCCGCGTTGCGCGGCAAGGCCTGATCACCCGCGGTTGATCGCCACGTTTACACGGAGCGTTACCATTCTTGCCTTTCTTCAGTAGCGCTCGGGTCATGGGTTGTTGGTGTGTCTGGGCAGCGCAATGGAAATCAGGGCGGCCAGCAGCACAAAGCCGCTCGATACCCACAGACAAGCTTGCAGCCCGTAAGCCTGGTAAACCCAGCCAGACAGCAATGTACCGATCAAGCGTCCCAGGGCGTTGGACATGTAGTAGAACCCGACATCCAGAGAGACGCCGTCTTCCTTGGCGTAGCTGACGATCAGGTAACTGTGCAGTGAGGAGTTCACGGCGAACAGAACGCCGAAGATCATGAGGCCGCCCAATAGAACCGTGGGTGCCGGCCATTCAGTGCTGAGGCCCAGAGCGATCAAAGCAGGTAGCCCAGCCAGGGTGAGCGCCCAGCCGAAGGCTGCGCGACCGTCCGGAACATGCCCTTTGGTCTTTCCGGTGATGTTGGGGGCAAGGGACTGCACGATGCCGTAGCCGATAACCCAAGCCGCGAGGAAGCCACCGACCAGCCAGAAGTCCCATCCGAAGACTGTGCTCAGGTAGACCGGCAAGGCCACCACGAACCACACGTCACGAGCACCGAACAAGAACAGCCGGGCGGCCGACAGGATGTTGATGGCCCGGCTCTTCGAGAGCATGTCACGGAACTTGGGCTTGGCCTTGGCTTTGCCAAGATCCTTTTTCAACAGGATAAGACTGCTGACGAAGATCAGAGCCAGTACTGACGCCATGGCCAGCACAGCAGCGGTGAAGCCAAGCAACGCAAGCAAGGCTCCCCCGAGGAAGAAGCCAACGCCTTTAAGCGCGTTCTTCGATCCAGTAAGGACGGCGACCCACTTGTACAGCGTTCCTTGCTGGCTACCAGGTACCAAGAGTTTGATCGAGCTCTTGGCGCTCATCTTGTTCAGATCCTTGGCAATCCCGGACAGCGCTTGTGCCCCCATCACCCAGGGCACGGTCAACCAGGTGGCAGGTACTGTAAGCATCAGCAAGGCCAGCACCTGCATACCGAGGCCAATGTTCATGGTGCGGTTGAGACCCAAGCGAGCGCCAAGGTAGCCGCCCACCAAGTTGGTAATAACGCCGAAAATTTCGTAGAACAAGAACAGTGCAGCGATCTGCAGGGGCGTGTAGCCCAGCGAGTGGAAATGCAGCACCACCAGCATGCGCAGTGCGCCGTCGGTGAGCGTGAAGGCCCAGTAGTTACCGGTAACCAGTAGGTACTGGCGCACTTCCACGGGCAAGGCTGACAACGCTTTCATGCAAGCTCCAATTACGCTGCTGCGCCGACCAGCCGGGCAAGCTCGACCGCACGATTGGCGTATCCCCATTCGTTGTCGTACCAGGCGTAAATCTTCACCTGGGTGCCGTTAACTACCATGGTGGATAGCGCATCGATGATCGAAGACCGCGGGTCCGTACGATAGTCGATGGAAACCAGTGGGCGCTCCTCGTATCCCAGGATGTTCTTTAGCGGGCCAGCGGCGGCGGCCTGGAGTAGCGCATTAACCTCATTTACAGAGGTGGCGCGTTCCACTTCGAACACGCAATCTGTCAGCGAAGCGTTGGCCAGCGGGACACGTACCGCGTGACCATTCAGGCGACCGCGCAGCGCTGGGAAAATCTCAGCGATGGCAGTGGCCGAGCCAGTGCTTGTCGGAATTAGGCTCATGCCCGAGGCACGGGCGCGGCGCAGATCCTTATGTGGTTGATCGAGAATGCTCTGGGTGTTGGTCAAGTCATGAATGGTGGTGATTGAGCCGTGACGGATACCCAGGTTCTCGTGGATGACTTTCACCACAGGGGCCAGACAGTTGGTGGTACAGGACGCGGCAGTAACAATGCGATGCTGGGCGGGGTCGAACAGGTGCTGGTTGACGCCCATGACGACATTCAAGGCGCCTTGCTCCTTGACTGGCGCACAGACGACCACACGCTTCACCCCTTGATCCAGGTAAGCCTGCAGCACCGCCACGGTTTTCATCTTGCCACTTGCTTCAATGACCAGATCACAATCGCTCCAGTCGGTATCGGCGATGGCTTTGTTTGCCGTGACCTGAATACGCTTGCCAGCAATCACCACACAATCGCCATCGCTACCGGCTTCGTGCTGCCAGCGGCCATGCACAGAGTCGAAGTTCAGAAGATGGGCGTGAGTGGCAGCATCTCCCGCCGGATCGTTGATCCGGATGAACTCCATCTCAGGCCAGCCCCAAGCTGCACGTAGAGCCAACCGCCCGATGCGGCCAAAACCGTTAATGCCAACTTTGATCGACATGATCGTGCCTCGAAAGAAAATAACTGGCCAGATCAACCAAACGGGTTGATCCAATTGACATGGACAGGATGCTTACGGTGTCCCTCGATTAGATAGCGCGCTGATTGACCCGGCGGGACAGTTCTTCAGCTGATTCCTTACGTTCGGAATAGCGATCAACCAGGTAGTCGGACCGATCACGCAGCAGCAGGGTGAACTTGACCAGCTCTTCCATCACGTCCACCAGGCGGTCGTAAAATGAGGAGGGTTTCATGCGGCCATCCGCATCGAACTCCATAAAGGCCTTTGGCACGGAGGACTGGTTGGGGATCGTGAACATGCGCATCCAGCGCCCCAATACACGGAGCTGGTTGACCACGTTGAAGGACTGGGAGCCCCCACATACCTGCATGACCGCCAACGTCTTTCCTTGCGTCGGGCGCACAGCCCCCATCGCAAGAGGCACCCAGTCGATCTGGGACTTGAACACCGCACTCACCGCGCCGTGGCGCTCCGGAGAGCACCAAACCTGGCCCTCCGACCATTTCATCAACTCACGCAACTCCTGCACCTTGGGATGGCTGTCCGGTGCATCATCCGGCAGCGGCAGCCCGCTCGGGTCAAAGATGCGGGTTTCAGCGCCAAATTGTTGCAGCAGGCGTGCTGCCTCCTGAACCATCAGGCGGCTGTAGGATTGGGCTCGGGTTGAGCCGTAGAGCAGCAGGATGCGCGGTGCATGTGTCGACGCGGACTCGATACCGAGCTTTTCGAGGTTTGGCATGTCGACCAGGTCGGGGGCCAGGTTGGGGAGTAGATCGTCTGTCATGGTTACTCCTGACGTACAGGGTTGGAGGCGTTATCGAACCAGCGGCGCTTGAGCCGCAGGGCAACACCTTTCGGCTGGCTGCCAGCGCTGTAGGCTTTCATGTCCATCGGCGCCATCGCATTGAACAGCGCCTCTGAGAGGATGCTACGGCAGCTGTTGGCGGTGCAAAGGAACAAGATCTTCATCAGGTAGTCCTTGATTTGGATGAGTCCAGGCGCATTAGCAGCAGGAGGCTGTCCGCTCTGGGCGATCGCCCATCTGGCTGAGGCGTTTGGCATCTGGACTAAGCCAGTGCCGATTGGAGGAAAGCGTGATCTCGATGATTCGGGCCACCCAATCAGGCAGGTTCGGATGCAAACGGTAATACACCCACTGGCCCTGCCGACGATCTTCGAGCAGGCCACAGGTACGCAGTTGTGCAAGATGACGGGAGATTTTGGGTTGGCTTTCGTCCAAGGCGCATGTGAGCTCACACACGCAAAGCTCGCCTTCTTCAGCGATAAGCAGCATCGCTCGCACACGCGTCTCGTCGGACAGGCATTTAAAAACGGTAATGGGGGTCAGGTGGTCGGTCATAGGGTACTCAGCGCTTGGTTTTCACCAGAACGAACAGCTTGATGCGCTCATGGATCCCGTGGAGAGAATGGCGGAATACATTCGGATAAACGAATATATGATTTTTCGTATGAAAGGTAAACCGGCGTAGGTCGTTCTCCTTCCAGTAACGAAGGAAGAAGAGGTGTCCACTGTGACGAAGAGCCTCCTGAGAGCAGAACTTGATCGAAAATAGCTCGCCACATACGTCAAATCGAATGTATGAGGTGAGCAGCAAGGGAGCCATCAGTTAAGCGCGGGTTACGATCACTCAACCCTTTATATGTGCGTGTTCATGCACATACATTCTGACCATGAGAACGATACCGTCACCCCGTACCCAAACTATCGAAGCTGCGATCGAATCGCTCGATAGCGCTTTCTTCAAAGCGTTATGCGAGCCTTCCCGAATCGCGGTCCTCAAGCGAGTAATGCATCTTGGCGAACCTGGTTAGCACGTCATTCCTGCTATTTAAGACCGAACTGGGGCGCCGCAGCAGGCGGGTTCGCAGCAGGAACATGGGAGCGCGTCCGTAACTCTTCATTCCAGCAATGTAGACATCCGGGTCCGGGTGGCTAGGCTCCAGAGCAGCACCACGCCGCGAAACAGCTCGATAGCACCTCGTTTTAGCAGACTTGCCAGCCGCAGGCCGAGATCACCGCGAGCCGCCAGCTGGTCGTTTGTTCCGTCGCCCAGAATGCGCTCTACGGAGGTGCCACGAATGGCCCACAACGTACTCAGAGGGGTTTCTCGTAGAAAATGCTGTTGATGTACCAGAAAGCCTCTCCGGTTGGGGTGTGGACCACGATCTCGTCGCCCTCTTCTTTTTTTAGCAGCGCTCGAGCCATAGGAGAGTCAATTGAGATGTAGTCATTGCGTCCATAGATTTCGTCATAGCCTACGACTCTGAATTTCTTCATCTCGCCGTCGTCATTCTCGATTTCCACCCAGGCACCGAAGAACACCCTGCCTTCCTGTTCGGGTGAGTAGTCGACAACCTTGACATCCTCCAGCCGTTTACGGAGGTAGCGGATCCGTCGGTCGATTTCCCTCAGAAGCTTTTTATTGTATTGATAATCGGCGTTTTCACTGCGGTCACCCAGCGATGCCGCCCAGGCAACCTTGGCGGTAATTTCGGGGCGGTATGTGCGCCAGAGGTGATCCAGCTCGCTTTTCAGCGCCTCGTAGCCTTCTCGGGTGATGATGTTTGTAGCCACGCTTGGTCCTTCATGGGGTCGGTATGGCGAGAGATGTGCGAATTTTAACGATATCTTATCGATACCACTCGCTTGCTATCAGCCTTCGCGCAGTACTTTAAGCGGGCTGGCATTGAGCGCGCGGCGAGTGCCGTAGACCCCGGCGCCGCCCACCAGCAAAGCGCCGATCGCCGGCAGCAACAGCAACCATGGATGCGGACTCCAGCTCAGGTCGAAGGCGTAGCGGTACAGTAGCAGGGTGATCAGCTCGCAGCCGATGGCCGCCAGTAAACCGCTGGCGGCACCCAGCAAGCCGAACTCGATGCGCCGGGCCTTGATCAGCAGCCCGCGGCCAGCGCCCAGCGCCCGCAGCAGCGCACCTTGGCGAATGCGCTCGTCCAGTGTGGCCTGCAGGCCGGCAAACAACACTGCCAGCCCCGCCGCAAGGACAAACAACAGCACATACTCAACCGCCAGGGTGACCTGGGCGAGGATGCTGCGTAGCTGTTCCAGCAGTGCATCGACCTGCAGGATGGTCACTGCCGGGAACGCCCGCGACAGTGCCACCACCTGCTGATCGTGGCCAGCGGCGAGGAAGAAGCTGGTCAGGTAGGTGGTGGGCAAATTCTGCAATGTGCCGGGTTGGAAGATCATGTAGAAGTTCGGCTGGAAACTGTCCCAGTTGACTGTGCGCAAGCTGCTGACCACGGCCTGACGTTGCTGGCCACCGATGCTGAAGGTGAGCTGGTCGCCAAGTTTTAGCTTGAGGCTCTGCGCCAGTTCGCTCTCAACCGACACGCCGGGCAGGCCGTTGCCACTGTCAGGGCTGGCCTGCCACCACTGGCCTTCACTCAGGGCGTTGCCTTGGGGCAGGTCGGCGGCCCAGGTCAGGCTCAGGTCGCGTTGTACGGCACGATCACCGGTGGATTCCTTGCTGACGATCTGTTGCACGGGCTGGCTGTTGATTTCGGTCAGGCGTCCGGGGATGACCGGGTAAAGCGGTGCAGCTTCGGCGGAAAATTCGTTCAGGCGCTGGGCGAAGGTGTTCTTGTCGTCGGGCAGAATGTTCAGGGCGAAGTAGTTCGGCGCATCTTTGGGCAACTGGTTTTGCCAGGTGTCGAGCAGCTCGGCACGCAGCAAGGCGATCAGCGCCATGGCCAGCAGGATCAGGCCGAAGGCCAGGGATTGTCCGGCGGCTGCCAGCGGGTGGCGTAACAGTTGGCCCAGGCCCAGGCGCCAGGCCAGAGGCGAGCCGGCCAGCAAGCGCCGCAGGCTGCGCAGGCCGAGCAATAGCAAACCGCCGAGGAGTATGGCGGCCACCAGACCGCCACCGAGCAGGGCAAAGGTCAGCAGCAGGTCGAGGCTCAAGCGCCACATGATCAGGCCCAGGGCGAGCAGGGCGGCGCCGTACACCAGCCAGCTGCTCGCTGGCACCGGCAGCAAGTCGCGGCGCAGCACGCGCAGCGGTGGCACCCGGCCCAACGCGGCCAATGGCGGGAGGGCAAAACCCGCCAGAGCGACCAGGCCGGTAGCGATCCCGGCCAGCGCGGGTGCCAGCCCACCGGGCGGGATCTGCGCGGGCATCAGGCCTTGCAGCAGCTTGAACAGGCCGAGCTGTGCCAGCCAGCCGAGCAGCGCGCCACCCAAGGCGGCCAGGCTGCCGAGGATTGCCAGTTGCAGGCAGAACAGGCTCAGTGCCTGGCGCCTCGACAGCCCCAGGCAACGCAACAGGGCGCTGGCATCAAATCGGCGGGCGGCAAAGCGGCTGGCTGACAAGGCCACGGCGACGCCGGCCAGCAGCACCGCAACCAGGCTGGCCATGTTCAGGTAGCGCTCGGCCTTGCCCAGGGCACCACCGATCTGCCGGTTGCCGTCGCGCGAATCCTGCAGGCGCTGGTTTGGCGCCAGGCCTTTGCTGATGCTGCCACGGTAACTGGCCAGGGCCTCGGGTTCACCGCGCCAGAGATCACGGTAACTGACCCGGCTGCCAGGTTGCACCACGCCTGTGGCGTCGAGGTCGACAAGGTTGATCAGCACGCGCGGCGTCAGGCTGTAGAAGTTACCAGTGCGGTCCGGCTCAAACGTCAGCACCCGGCTCATGCGCAAGGTCTTCATGCCGACATCGATACTGTCGCCGATCTTCAGGTTCAGGGCCGCCAACAGTCGCGGTTCGACCCAGGCCTCGCCCGGCGCCGGCCCGCTGCCGCGGGTTTCACTGGCATAGGGTTCGGCAGCGCTGCGCAGCTCACCGCGTAGTGGATAGGCGTTGTCGGCAGCCTTGATGCTCGACAACTGGATGCCGTTATCGGTGGCAATCACGCTGGAGAACTCAACCACCTGGGCGTGCAGCAGCCCTGCGGACTTGCCACTGGCGATCTGCTCGGGCCGGGCTGGCGAGCTGCCTTGCAATACCAGGTCGGCGCCGAGGAACTCAGTGGCGCGAAGCAGCATGGCGCCGTTGAGGCGGGCACCGAAGTAGCCGATGGCGGTGCTGGCGGCCACCGCCACCAGCAGGGCGAAGAACAGCACGCGCAGCTCACCGGCACGGGCGTCGCGCAGTAACTGGCGCAGGGCCAGGGCGAACAGGCGGAAAAACGGCAGGCGGGCCATCAGGGCTCCAGCGGCGCGACCAGGTGGCCGGCGTCCAGGCGGATCAGGCGACGGCAGCGCTGGGCCAGGCGTTCGTCATGAGTGACCAGTACCAGGGTGGTACCGCGTTCCTTGTTCAACTCGAACAGCAGGTCGCTGATACGCTCGCCGGTGTGGCTGTCGAGGTTGCCGGTCGGCTCGTCGGCGAACAGCACCGCAGGTTCGGCGGCAAAGGCCCGGGCAATGGCCACGCGCTGCTGCTCGCCACCCGACAATTGACGCGGCGAGTGGCTCAGACGCTGACCCAGGCCGACCCGCTCGAGCAGGCTGCGGGCATGTTCGCGGGCGTCGCGGCGACCGTCCAGCTCCAGGGGCAGCATGACGTTCTCCAGGGCGTTGAGACTGTCGAGTAACTGGAACGACTGGAACACGAAGCCCACATGCTCGGCACGTACCCGCGCGCGCTGGTCTTCGTCCAGCGGGCCGAGGTCATGCCCTGCGAGGGTCACCGAACCTGCACTGGGCAGGTCCAGGCCGACAAGCAGGCCGAGCAGGGTCGACTTGCCCGAACCCGAGGCCCCGACAATGGCCAGGCTGTCGCCCTGTTTCAATTCCAGTGAGAGTTCGTGCAGGATGGTCAGGTCGCCTTCCGCGCTGGGAACCACTTTGCTAAGGTTGCGCGCAGTGAGAATGCTGGGGCCCATGGAGAATCCGATGCGAGTGTGGTTATTGAGTGCTGTCCTGGCCTTGATGTGCATGGCCCAGGGCGCAGCAGCGGGTACCGTGCTGATTGTCGGCGATAGTATCAGTGCCGCTTTCGGCCTGGATACCCGCCAGGGCTGGGTTGCCTTGCTGGAGCAACGCCTGAAAACCGAGGGGATCGACGCCACAGTGGTCAATGCCTCGATCAGTGGCGACACCAGCGCAGGCGGCCAGGCGCGGCTGCCTGCGCTGCTTGCAGAGCACAAGCCGGAGTTGGTGGTGCTGGAACTGGGTGGCAATGATGGCCTGCGCGGGCAGCTTCCAACACAATTGCAACAAAATCTTGCCTCGATGATTGATGATTCCCGCGCAGCCGGTGCCAAGGTGCTGTTGCTGGGCATGCGTTTACCGCCCAATTACGGCAAGCGTTACACCGATGCGTTCGCTCAGGTTTATGAAAATCTGGCGACGCAAAAACAGGTGCCGCTGGTGCCGTTTTTCCTGGAAGGCGTGGGCGGCGTGCCCGAGCTGATGCAGGCCGACGGTATCCATCCGGGGCAGGGCGCCCAGGCCCGCTTGCTGGAAAATGCCTGGCCGCAGCTAAAACCGCTGCTTTGATGCTTTTATACTGACCGGCTTTCGGCTAATGTGGCGCCCCCGATTTGGAGCCCCCGATGCCGCGTCCCGCCTGGTCCCTGTTTGCCTATCAATTGATCGAGCCTGACGAACAGCTTGACCTGTTCGCCTGCCAGGAAATCCGCGTCCATCTTGTGGCCCGTCAGCTGGAGCTGGGAGGTTCGGCCGACCGCACCCTGTGCGGCACCTTGTTGCCGGCGCAGCCGCGCTGGTCGACGGTCGAGCGCCGTATCTACCGTGATCGGCGCCTGTGCACACTATGCCGGGCCATTCTCGATGCCCAGCGCCGTGGTACGCGGCCGGTGTGGCCGGAACTGTAACGCTCCGATATAACCTTTCATCCCCTGTAACGCCTTCCTCCGTCCGGATCACTCCCGATTGTGCTGGGGGCGGTGTACAATCATCGTCTTGACCTCACTGAATTAGCGAAGGATTTCCCGGATGTTGCCGCGCTTTCCCGCCGTCACCCGTTGCCTGTCCCTTGCCGCCCTGCTGGCGGCAGGTCCTGCTGCGGCGCTGGAGTTTCCCCTGCCACCGCCTGGCGAAGATGTCATTGGTCAGGTTCAGGTGATCAAGGCCAAGTACGAAGACACCTTCGCCGATATCGGCACGGCCAACGACCTGGGCTACCTGGAAATGATCGCCGCCAACCCGGGCGTCGACCCCTGGCTGCCCGGCGCCGGCACCGAGATCATCCTGCCGACCCGTTTCATCCTGCCGCCAGGCCCACGCGAAGGCATCGTCATCAACCTGGCCGAGTACCGCATGTACTACTACCCGAAAGGGCAGAACGTGGTGCACACCTATCCGCTGGGTATCGGGCGTGAAGGCTGGGGATCGCCGATCGCCAACACCCGTGTCACGGCCAAGACGCCGAACCCGACCTGGACGCCTCCGGCCTCGATCCGCAAGGAGCACGCCGAAGATGGTGACATCCTGCCAGCCGTGGTGCCGGCGGGCCCGGATAACCCGTTGGGTCCGTTCAAGTTCACTCTGGGCGTACCGGGCTACCTGATTCACGGTTCGAACAAGAAGTTCGGTATCGGCATGCGTACCAGCCATGGTTGCTTCCGCATGTTCAACAACAACGTGCTGGAGCTGGCGAAGATGGCCCCGGTCGGTGTTCCGGTACGCATCATCAACGAGCCGTACAAGTTCGGTATCAGCTCTGGCAAGGTCTATCTCGAGGCGCATACGCCGCTGGACGACAAGGGCGATCCGTCGGTGGTAGACAAACACACCGCAGTGATCAACGCCTTGCTCAAGCGCGAAGACCTGGCCAACAGCCTGCGCATGAACTGGGACATGGTGCGTGACGTGGTGGCCGCTGAAGACGGCATGCCGGTGGAAATCGCTGTGCCAGCCAGCGGCCAGCAGCCAATGGTTTCAAGCGTACCGCTAGACATGCAGTAACCCTTGGGGTTGTTGCATCCGAGGCCTGCCATTGTGCAGGCCTCGTCGTTTCTGTCGGTTACTTTCTTGCAGGCAATAAAAAAGCCGACCCACAAGTGGGCCGGCTCCAAATAAAAATCCCGAGGGATAATTACTTACGGCTGGCTTTGTCCAGCATACGCAGAGCGCGCTCGTTAGCTTCGTCAGCGGTCTGTTGTGCTTTTTGAGCAGCAGCCAGAGCGTCGTCAGCTTTGCGGTAGGCTTCGTCAGCGCGAGCTTGTGCACGAGCAGCTGCGTCTTCAGTAGCAGTCAGACGAGCTTCGGTTTCTTTGGATACGCTGCTGCAACCGGTAGCCAGAACTGCGGCCAGAGCCAGAGCAGAAAATTTCAGAACGTTGTTCATCGTGTTCCCCTTCAAGGACTTTCTATTAAATAGCCATCTCTCAGCAAAGAGAAACTAGCCGGTGTACATAGTACCCATTACTTGTAGTAAGTAAACTGACAGAGCGCAAGAACTGCAAAAAAATACGCCTGTCCCGGGGCCGCCGCAGCCTTTGTAAAAAAACTGTGAAGGCGCCGCCGCAGCGGCTGTAATCTAGTGTAGCAAGTGTGTTTTTTTGTTGAACTAACGGTGACTTAAAGTGTCATCCAACGTCTTAGCTCTACAACATCCGGCAAGTGTTCAGGCCGCTGCCCGCTGCCTGGTTCGCTGGCTGCTAGTGCACGATTTTTGCGACCAGGCACCTTGAGCATTCGGGCCCAGGGCGCCTACTATTTGTACGTGCTCTTTTGTCAGAGAACGACCAAGCTGTTCTTGCTGTCCAACCGGGCACGGGGTGGCGTAGAGGTTCCTTCGCCGGATAAACATCGGTAAGGTAGGGGTCAAATCATAAGACCCGCGAGGAGTAGTGATGAGCGAGGCGTTGTCCATCCACCATGACCAGGCTGGTCATCAATTCGAGACCAGTGTGGACGGTCATCGTGCTTACCTGACCTACATGGACCTGGGTAAGCAAACCCTGGATATCTACCGCACCTTTGTTCCCAATGCGTTGCGGGGCCGGGGTATTGCCGCGGCGCTGACCGAGAAGGCGTTGCAGTACGCAGAAGACATGGGCTACACCGTGATTCCGTCATGCTCGTACGTGGAACGTTACATGGAGCGCCAGCAGCGGCACTCCACAAAGGCCTGAGAATCGCGAAGTTGTGGGAGCGGGCTTGCCCCGCGAATGCCATCTGTCAGTCACATCACATCGCGGGGCAAGCCCGCTCCCACAGCAAGCCTGCCCCCTTGTATCTGCCTGTCAGGCGCGGTTGCGCTTGGGCAGCACGTCCTTGAGCTTGGCGTGCATACTGCGCAGGGTCTTCTCGGTGGCGTCCCAGTCGATGCAGGCGTCGGTGATGGAGACACCGTACTGCAGGTCGTTGAGGTCCTTCGGAATCGCCTGACAGCCCCAGTTCAAGTGGCTTTCGACCATCAGACCGATGATCGACTGGTTGCCTTCGAGGATCTGGTTGGCGACGTTCTCCATCACCAGCGGCTGCAGGGCCGGGTCCTTGTTGGAGTTGGCGTGGCTGCAGTCGACCATGATGTTCGGCTTGATCTTGGCCTTGGCCAGCGCCTGTTCGCACAGGGCGACACTGACGGAGTCGTAGTTCGGTTTGCCGTTGCCGCCGCGCAATACCACGTGACCGTAGGCGTTACCTTTGGTGGTGACGATGGACACGCCGCCTTCCTGGTTGATACCGAGGAAACGGTGAGGGCTGGAGACCGACTGCAGGGCATTGATTGCCACGGTCAGGCCGCCATCGGTGCCGTTCTTGAAGCCGACGGCCGAAGACAGGCCCGAAGCCATTTCGCGGTGGGTCTGCGATTCGGTGGTACGTGCACCGATGGCCGACCAGCTGATCAGGTCCTGCAGGTACTGCGGGGAGATCGGGTCGAGGGCTTCGGTCGCGGTAGGCAGGCCCATTTCCGCCAGGTCCAGCAGCAGCTGGCGACCGATGTGCAGGCCATCCTGAATCTTGAACGAGTCGTCCAGGTACGGGTCGTTGATCAGGCCTTTCCAGCCGACCGTGGTGCGCGGTTTCTCGAAGTACACGCGCATGACCAGGTACAGGGTATCGGACACTTCGGCAGCGAGGGCCTTGAGGCGCTCGGCGTATTCGTGAGCCGCTTTGATGTCGTGGATCGAGCAGGGACCGATCACCACGAACAGGCGGTGATCCTTGCCGTCGAGGATGTTGCGCACCACTTCACGGCCCGCAGTCACGGTCTTGAGCGCGGTGGCGCTCAGGGGAATTTCCTTCTTGAGCTGATCGGGGGTGATCAAGGTCTCGTTGGAGGCAACGTTTAGGTCATCGATCGGTAAATCAGCCATCGTGTTACTCGTCAGGTCACGGGTGCCGGCCGCCAGCGATCCCCGTGCGGCGGAGCAGCGAAAATTGTACGCAGCGGGGAGCCGAACCTTAGCGCGTTACACCGTGGCTCGACAATGGGTAGAGCCCGCTTTCCTGCGTGTGAAAGCCCGCTGGCGCAGGGTTTTTTGCAGTTACACGAGAATCTGGCGGGTATGGGTGGCCTCAAGGCTGGCTTCGGAGAACTCGCCGGCATGCAGGCTGACCCATTGTGCGGCAAGGGCATTGAGGTCGGGCGGGGTGCTTTCGTCGAGGGCTTGCTGCTGGTAGAGGTGCTGAATCTGGCAGACCTGCTCACTCATTCTCGCCCCGAACAGCGCCTGTTCATCAATAAAGGCGATGCCAACCCGGTAGCCGTCCTGCTGCTTCTGGCACCAGGCCACGTAGCCGGGGTAACGGGCCGACTCACCGAGGGAAGGGATGATCATTTCGATGGCCATGCCGCGGCGGTAGGCGCGGGGGTGGTTGCAGGCGATACCGCCCAGGCTGATAGTGTGCAGGCGCTGGCGAAACAGGCTGGACGACCGGCGCAGCGCCAGTTCGACCGGTACATCGTCCGGGTGAGGCAGGTATCCACGCATGATCGACTCCGTGTCGATTTTTTGACCTTGTTCGCCTCAGTATAGTGAAGGAACGTAAAGCGGTTGATTTACGTGTAAAAAAATTGAACAAAAAATGAACGGTTGAGGAGAGCGGGATGAACACCAGCAGTCCGCGTATTGGCATCATCGGCACCGGCGCCATTGGCGGTTACTACGGCCTGATGCTGGCCCGGGCCGGGTTCGATGTGCATTTTCTCCTGCGTAGCGAGTTCGATGCGGTCAGTACTAACGGGATTCGGATCGAAAGTGCGGTTCACGGCACACTGCAGATGCCAGTGCAGGCTTATGCCGATGCCGCTGACATGCCGCCCTGCGACTGGCTGCTGGTGGGCGCCAAGACCACCAGCAATGCCGAGCTGGCACCGTTGATCGCCAAGGTTGCGGCCAGCGATTGCAAAGTACTGCTGTTGCAGAATGGTCTGGGTGTCGAAGAGCGCTTGCGACCGCTGCTGCCTGACAACCTGCATCTGCTCGGTGGCTTGTGCTTTATCTGTGTCAACCGCGAGGCGCCTGGCGTGGTGCGCCACCAGGCTTTGGGGACGGTGAACCTGGGCTATCACAGCGGCCCTGCGGCCGATGCCGGCGCAGGTCAGAATATTGCCGAAGCCGGTGCCGAACTGTTCCGCGCCGCGGGCATCGACTCGCAGGCCATGAGCAATCTGGCCCAGGCGCGCTGGCAAAAGCTGGTGTGGAATGTGCCTTACAACGGCCTGTCCGTGCTGCTCAGGGCCAGCACCACGCCCTTGATGGCGGATGTGCAGAGCCGTGAGCTGATCCAGGCACTGATGGCAGAGGTGGTGAAGGGTGCGCGCAGCTGTGGTCATGAGTTGCCCCAGGGCTATGCTGAGCATCTGTTCGCCGTAACGGAAAAAATGCCGGATTATTGGCCGAGCATGTACCACGACTTTGCCCAGCAGCGGCCGCTGGAGCTGGCGGCGATCTATGCCGAGCCGTTGGCGCAGGCACGTGCGGCGGGTTGTAGTCTGCCGCGTATTGAGGCGTTGTATCAGGCACTGGCGTTTATAGACCGGGCCCATCGCGGGGCAAGCCCCCACCGGGTTAGCAC
>JBOICD010000008.1:0-22647 GCA_050739855.1 Pseudomonas sp. | reverse complement strand
CGCTCCCACAGGGTTAGGTAAAACCTGTGGGAGCGGGCTTGCCCCGCGATTTGGCTTATCAGGCTGGCGCCGAAGTCCGGATCAGGTGATCAAAGGCTGCCAGTGAAGCCTTGGCACCCTCGCCCACCGCAATCACGATCTGCTTGTACGGCACGGTGGTCACGTCGCCTGCGGCAAACACGCCTGGCAGGTTGGTCTGGCCACGGGCATCGACAATGATCTCACCACGCGGCGACAGCTCGAGCGTGCCTTTGAGCCAGTCGGTGTTGGGCAGCAGGCCGATCTGCACGAAGATCCCTTCCAGCGCGATGTCATGCAGTTCGTCGCTGTTGCGATCCTTGTAGCGCAGGCCGTTGACCTTCTCGCCGTCACCCAGCACTTCGGTGGTCAGTGCACTGGTGATCACTTTCACGTTCGGCAGACTGTGCAGTTTGCGCTGCAATACGGCATCGGCACGCAACTGGCGATCGAACTCGATCAGCGTCACCTGGGCAACGATACCCGCCAGGTCAATAGCGGCTTCCACGCCCGAGTTGCCGCCACCGATCACCGCCACACGCTTGCCCTTGAACAGCGGGCCATCGCAGTGCGGGCAGTAGGCCACGCCACGGCTGCGGTATTCCTTCTCGCCCGGTACGTTCATTTCGCGCCAGCGGGCACCAGTGGCCAGGATCACGGTCTTGGCCTTGAGCGAGGCGCCACTGGCCAGACGTACTTCGTGCAAGCCACCGTCGGCGGCGGGAATCAGCGCTTCGCCGCGCTGCAGGTTCATGATGTCGACGTCGTACTGTTTGACGTGCTCTTCCAGGGCCATGGCCAGTTTCGGGCCTTCGGTTTCCTGTACCGAGATGAAGTTCTCGATGGCCATGGTATCGAGCACCTGGCCGCCGAAACGTTCTGCCGCCACGCCGGTACGGATGCCTTTACGCGCAGCGTAGATCGCCGCTGCCGCACCGGCCGGGCCACCGCCCACCACCAGTACGTCAAAGGCGTCCTTGGCGTTGATTTTTTCAGCCTGACGCTCACCGGCGCTGGTATCGAGCTTGGCGAGGATCTCTTCCAGACCCATGCGGCCCTGGCCAAACACTTCGCCATTGAGGTAGACACTCGGCACGGCCATGACCTTGCGTGTTTCAACTTCGGCCTGGAACAGTGCGCCGTCGATGGCGACATGGCGGATATTGGGGTTGAGCACCGCCATCAGGTTCAGCGCCTGGACTACATCCGGGCAGTTCTGGCACGACAGCGAGAAGTAGGTTTCAAAACTGAACTCACCTTTAAGGGCGCTGATCTGCTCGATCACTTCCGCGCTGGCCTTGGACGGATGACCGCCGACCTGCAGCAGGGCGAGCACCAGCGAGGTGAATTCGTGGCCCATGGGGATGCCGGCAAAGCGCAGGCTGATGTCGCCCCCGGGGCGGTTGAGCGAGAACGAGGGGCGACGCGCGTCGCTGCCGTCCTCACGCAAGGTAATCAAGGTGGACAGGCTGGCAATTTCCACCAGCAGGTCGCGTAATTCGCGGGACTTCGCGCCGTCATCGAGGGAAGCAACGATCTCGATCGGCTGAGTGACCCGCTCCAGGTAGGCTTTCAACTGAGTTCTAAGCGTGGCGTCCAACATACGGGCGATTCCTTTTTCAAACGGTAGAAATAACAACGCCCGGGCGAAAGCGCCCGGGCGTTTTGCGGGGCGGTGACAACGTCAGGTGCGGTAGACCACCGCCCTCGGCTGGCTCACGGTCTTAGATCTTGCCGACCAGGTCCAGCGATGGCGCCAGAGTGGCTTCGCCTTCTTTCCACTTGGCCGGGCAGACTTCGCCTGGGTGGGCAGCGACGTACTGGGCAGCCTTGATCTTGCGCAGCAGTTCGCTGGCGTCACGGCCAACACCGCCATCGTTCAGTTCAACGATCTTGATCTGGCCTTCAGGGTTGATCACGAAGGTGCCACGGTCAGCGATACCGGCTTCTTCGATCAGCACGTCGAAGTTGCGCGAGATCACGTGAGTCGGGTCACCGATCAGCGGGTACTGGATCTTGCCGATGGTGTCCGAGGTGTCGTGCCAGGCTTTGTGGGTGAAGTGGGTGTCGGTCGACACACCGTAGATTTCCACGCCCAGATCCTTGAACTCGGCGTAGTTGTCGGCCAGGTCGCCCAGCTCGGTCGGGCAGACGAAAGTGAAGTCGGCCGGGTAGAAGAATACGACGGACCATTTGCCCTTGAGGTCGGCTTCAGACACTTCGACGAACTTGCCCTGGTGGTAAGCAGTGGCTTTGAACGGTTTTACCTGGCTGTTGATGATAGGCATGAGTGACTCTCCTTCAGGGGGTTGAAAAATCTGATGGGAGAATCGTAGCTAATACATTCGCTCAATGCTCATTGGCAAAGCTCATGTTGCTGATTGGTTTTGGCTATAAGCCGCGCAACAGATAGGTTGAACCTTCATAACAGTGACTGCGACCGATCGTCGGCGACGTGCTCGCAGGTCGCCGACAAGCGCATCGGTGCAGCGCCAGTCGGCTGGACGTCGGCTAGCTGATAGGTCAGGAAGCACTGTTGCTGCACACTTTCTCCCCAACGTACCTGCAAGCGCCCCTGCTCGCCGATACCCCGCACATGCAGGCGGCTGCCCTGCCCGACCATTCCCAGCTCATCGCCAGACTCATCCAGCACCTGGGCAGCGAACGGCAAGGCGCCACCGTCGGCCAACCGTGCGTCGATTACCGCACTGCGGCCGCTACGGGTGGGGTAATATAGCAATGGCGCAGCACCGGCGCGCGGCACGACTTGCTGGCTGCTGATCTGCAGCTCGACATCCTGCGCGGTGTCTTTGGGGTCCAGCTCTACGGTGTTGAGGCTATAGGGTGTCAATTGCGGCAGGACAGCATAGCCGCGCGTATCGAGTCGTACCTGCGGCGCCTGTTTGAGCCGCGCCTGCGCTGCCCCCGGCGCATGCACAATGGCAAAGCTCTCGCCAAGTGACTGCGCAGCTGTCAGCCCTCCAGCATGGCCGACCAGCGCACCACGAACGCCCAAAGAGGCCTGACGATAGTCGCTGTGCTGGGTTAACGCGCCACTGAACTCCGCGACCGGGCCGCTGTAGAGCAGATTGGCGTCCAGGCCGACAGTGTTTTGTTGCTGGTCATGCCCGGTGGCAAGGCCCAGGCCGTAACCCCATTCGCCGTACTCACCTGCTGTGGTACTGAGCCGGGTGCTGGTCGTGCGCTGCCCCTGGCCATCGCTGTTCAGGCTACTGCTCAACGAACTGCGCCGGGCTTCACCGAGTGGCAAGCTCAGGCTCAGGCCGAAATGATTACGCCGCCCCGCCGATGAGTACTGCTCACGACTGGCTGTAAGGCCATAGCCCAGCGAACCATAGTGATTGAAGTAGCCGAGCGAGTAACTCAAATCACTCCCCGCTTGCCGCCAATGGTGTGTGCGTGTGGTCTGCAGCCTCAGGCGGCCACCCTGCTCCCGCAGCCCCTGACTGACGGCAAGGCTTGCGCGCACACGCGCACGCGCCTGATCGTGCAGGTTGCGCCCGCTATCACCCTGTGCGCGGGCAACGTCGTTGAAACCGTAGTAATCCAGGCTACTGTTGGTCAGATTGGCGCTCAGGTCGGTCAGCGACGCGGCCATCACCTGGTGCCAGCTCAGGCGCAGTGCCTGACCGCCGGACTGCCCGTGCCAAGCCAGGTCTGTGCGTGACTGCAGCAGGGTCAACGCCACGGCACCCAGGCGACTGTTCAGGGTTGCCCCCAACGCACCCGACTGGTAGCCATCGGCGCCCAGCAGGCCGGCATGGACACTGAAACGATTGCTCACGCCCTGTTGCCAACTACCCTGTACATGTTCCGGCCCGGTGCCGCCCAAACCATCGCGCCAGCGCCCGAGACTGAAATCAAAACGACTGGCACCTGGGCGCAGAGCCAGGGGCGCCGCCTGATAAGGCACGGTAAATGTTCGCTGGTTACCATCGGCCTCCCTGAGGGTCACTTGCAGATCATCGCTGAAACCGTTGGCATACAGATCGCTGATTTCGAACGGCCCGGGTTGCACGGTCGACTCATGTATTACCACCCCGCGCTGGCGTATGGTCAGCAATGCCGTGCTGTAGGCAACACCGCTGACGGTTGGCGCAAAACCGCGCTGCGAAGCCGGCAACATGCGTTCGTCACTGCCAAGCCCCAGGCCCAGGTAGGCAATGCTGTCGAACACTTCGCCACGGCTGTAGGCCTGACCCAGGGTCAATTGCGCCTGCCACGCCGGGACATCGCGCCGTACGTAAGTGGCCACGGGTTGGTAGTGCTGCTCGATGCCTTCCCCGGCCTGCAGATTGCCTTCGTGGCGCCAGTACCAGGCGCCGGTGTTGACACCACTGCGCACCCCCCAAAATGACTGGTTCCAGCGCTGGTCGTCAGTTCGGCTCTGTTGACTGAAAAGATTGAGGCGATAATCGATGAAGGCCGCGCTTGTGCCGCTGTCCCATTGCTCCGGAGGCAGATAGTCACGCGGTGTGTGCAACAGTGCTTGCTGGGCAATCTGCAAGTTTAGCCGCAGCTGGGAAAACTCCAGGTGCTCGCTGGCCTCAAGTCCCAGCGCCGACAATGGCAGGCAACTATTGGCGCGCTGCAACTGTTCGCGTACGGAGGCCGCAAGCTGCGCCTGATCGACGGCCAAGCCCTGGAGCAAGGCGCCGGTGTAACAGGGCCTGGGCTGCAGGTCGCCAGCCTGCCGACGCAAAGGCACCGACCAGCGCCCACCCCAGTTCTCATTGATCATCACATCCAGGACCTGATCGCCTTCAGGTACCGCATCGGCATGCTGGAAACGGCTGACATCGGCAGCAGGACCGCGTTCTCCCTGCAAGAACCTGGCATCGAATTCCAGTGCCGTTGCCAGAGCCTCACCTGCGGCCAGCGCAATTGCAACGCACAGCAGAACCCGCACCGGCAGCCGCTGCGGGCCGGAAGAAGATGTATTCATTGACGTCGACTCCAGCGCGCTCAGTGCCTGCGCACCACCTCGGCAGGTTGCTGTGCAGGCAGCACCGCGCCATAGTCGTTGACGCTGGCAAAGTGCACGGTGGCGCTTGGCCCCTCGGCCCGGTCCAGGCCCGGCAGTGCAAACAGCCCAGTCGACAAGGGAGCGATATGGCTGCTGGTTGCCTCGTACTCCCGTCCGTTCAAGTGCACGGACAGTTCGGCGAGATTGACGTAAAAACGGCTGGGGTTGCGCGCCTCAAGCATCCAGGCGTTGTCACGCTTGAGCAATCGCCAGGTCAATGCTTGCGGCGCCTGCTGGGCGTTGCCCGCAAGCCCATGAGGACGGTACAACAGCTTGATCCGTGAACGCACCGCCACCTGCAAGGCATTGCCCTGGCCTTTGGGTGGAATGTCCAGCACATTCAGCCAGTACAGGCTTTCACGGTCTTGAGCAAAATCATGTAGCCCCTGAAACAGACGCAGCGCCTGCCCCTTGCCCGGTTCAAGACGAAACAGCGCCGGTGTCAGGCTGAAAGGCACTTGTAGTTGCTCCACTGGTACGTCCGCTCGACCATCATCGATCCAGACCTGCACCAGTGAGGGATGCTGCCCACTGTTGCTCAGGCTTACCGTGACTTCCGCTTCTTCAGCGGGGTAGATCACCCGGGTCGTGGCAATGACCACGTTGGCATTGACCGTACCACTGAACAGGCAGGCAGCCAGCAGCCACCCGCGCCAGAACGGCAGGCAGGAAAAGGCTGCAACCCAGTGCAAGAAGATGCTTTTTTGAAGGCTTCATAGTGACATTCTTTTGGGAAATGATTGAAACAATCAGGCCCTGACCTGACTGTGCACAGTTATGCAAAGCCTGGTCAGTATCTGGAATGTCGCTATCGGAGAATGTCAGCTGCAGTCACTCGGAGGTGCTCGCCTTTGTTACAGTTCAAGTAGGAAAAAACACCGACCCTGCGCGGTAACCGCGCAGGGTCGTTGCTCAACGCGAAACCGGCGTACGCAGGGTCACGAACTCTTCGGCAGCGGTTGGATGCACACCGATGGTTTCGTCGAACAGCTGCTTGGTCGCCCCGGCCTTCAGCGCAATGCCAAGGCCCTGGATGATTTCGCCGGCATCCGGGCCGACCATATGGCAGCCCAACACGCGGTCGGTGTCGGCGTCGACCACCAGTTTCATCAGGGTCTTTTCCTGAACTTCGGTCAAGGTCAGCTTCATCGGCCGGAAGCGGCTTTCGAAGATCTGCACCTTGTAACCCTGTTCCAGTGCCTGTTCTTCGGTCAGACCCACAGTGCCGATGGGCGGCTGGCTGAACACCGCGGTCGGAATGTTCTGGTAATCCACCGGGCGATACTGTTCGGGCTTGAACAGACGCCGGACCACGGCCATGCCTTCGGCCAGGGCCACCGGTGTCAGCTGCACACGACCGATCACATCGCCAATGGCCAGGATCGACGGTTCGGTGGTCTGGTACAGGTCGTCGACGCGAATGAAGCCGCGCGGATCGAGCTCCACGCCGGTGTTTTCCAGGCCCAGGTTGTCGAGCATCGGCCGCCGCCCGGTGGCGTAGAACACGCAGTCGGCCACCAGCTCGCGGCCGTCCTTGAGGGTCGCCTTGAGGCTGCCGTCGTCCTGACGCTCGATGCGCTGGATATCGCTGTTGAACTGCAGGTCCATACCGCGTTTTTCCAGCTCGTCCTTGAGATGCTCGCGCACCCCGCCATCGAAGCCACGCAGGAACAGGTCACCACGGTACAGCAGCGTGGTCTTGGCCCCCAGCCCCTGGAAGATACCGGCGAACTCCACGGCGATATAACCGCCGCCAACCACCAGCACACGTTTGGGCAGATCCTTGAGGAAGAAGGCCTCGTTGGAACTGATCGCCAGTTCCTTGCCCGGAATGTCCGGGATCTGCGGCCAGCCGCCGGTGGCAATCAGGATGTGCTCGGCGCTGAAGCGCTGGCCATCGACTTCCACTTCATGGGCACCGGTCAGCCTGGCGTGGCCTTCGAGCAGGGTCACACCGCTGTTGACCAGCAGGTTGCGGTAGATGCCGTTGAGCCGCTCGATCTCGCAGTTTTTATTGGCGATCAGCTGGCCCCAGTCGAACTGGGCATCTTCCAGCGACCAGCCAAAGCCTGCGGCCTGCTCGAAGTCGTCGGCGAAATGCGCGCCGTAGACCAGCAGTTTTTTCGGCACACAGCCAACGTTGACACAGGTACCACCCAGGTAACGGCTTTCGGCAACCGCCACTTTTGCACCAAAGCCCGCGGCAAAACGCGCAGCGCGCACACCACCGGACCCGGCACCAATCACGAACAGATCAAAATCGTAGGCCATTTCAGTCTCCTTGCCAGGCCGCCAGCATACCCCGACTGACAAGTCGGAAACAAAAAAGCCACCCGAAGGTGGCTTTTTCATACAACACCGAGGACTTAGTAAGCCTTGCCGGTCTTGTAGAAGTTCTCGAAGCAGAAGTTGGTCGCTTCGATGTAACCTTCGGCGCCGCCGCAGTCGAAACGCTTGCCCTTGAACTTGTAGGCAATAACGCAGCCATCCTGGGCCTGTTTCATCAGTGCGTCGGTGATCTGGATTTCACCGCCCTTGCCCGGCTCGGTTTCTTCGATCAGCTTGAAGATGTCCGGAGTCATGATGTAGCGGCCGATGATCGCCAGGTTCGACGGGGCATCTTCCGGTTTTGGCTTCTCGACCATGTTGCGTACACGGTACAGGTCGTCGCCGATCAGCTCACCGGCGATCACACCGTATTTGCTGGTTTCCTGCGGGTCGACTTCCATGATCGCAACAATGGTGCAGCGGTACTGTTTGTACAGCTTGACCATCTGCTGGAGTACGCCGTCGCCTTCGAGGTTGACGCACAGGTCATCCGCCAGCACCACAGCGAACGGCTCATCGCCGATCAACGGACGACCGGTGAGGATCGCGTGGCCCAGGCCTTTCATTTCAGTCTGACGGGTGTAGGAGAACGAGCACTCATCGAGCAGACGACGGATGCCGACCAGGTATTTTTCCTTGTCGGTGCCTTTGATCTGGTTTTCCAGCTCGTAGCTGATGTCGAAGTGGTCTTCCAGGGCGCGCTTGCCGCGACCGGTAACAATGGAAATCTCGTTAAGTCCAGCCTCCAGCGCTTCTTCAACGCCGTACTGGATCAGTGGCTTGTTCACCACCGGCAGCATTTCCTTGGGCATGGCTTTGGTAGCAGGCAGGAAGCGAGTGCCGTAACCGGCTGCCGGGAACAAGCATTTCTTGATCATATACGTCCTTAACAAGGGCTATGCGTACTAAATTCGGCGCAGTCTAATCAGGCGGCGGTCACCTTACAATGCCCTGCCACCTGTCGACCGGTGCCATGATAGAGAAATCCTAGTGTAGATAGTTCCCGCAGTTCGTAAATATTGCGCCAGACAGTGACCACCGAATAGCCTCAAGGAGCCCCGATTGCCCGCATTGCCGCCCTCCTGGATACGTTCACCGCTGCGCGCCCTGCGGCAACGCCTCATGGTTGAAAAGCACAATGAAACTGGCGTCGCCAGCACCGTTCGTCAGTATTTTCGCAACAAGGCCGCCGCCCAGGGCTACACCCTGAGTCTCGGCCAGCTGCAGGTCATCGAACACATGGCAACCCAGGCCGCCCGCCTTGAAAGCGGCCAGGCCCGCAGCCTGTACCTGCACGGAGCGGTCGGCCGCGGCAAAAGCTGGCTGCTCGATGGTTTTTTCCAGGCCCTGCCCCAGACACACAAGCGCCGCTTGCACTTTCACGATTTCTTCGCCCGCCTGCATCAAGGCATGTTCGAACACCGCCACCAGGACGATGCCCTGGCCTGTACCCTGGATCAATTGCTCGAGGCCTGCCAGGTGTTGTGCTTCGATGAGTTCCACGTCCACGACATCGGCGACGCGATGCTGATCACCCGGTTGTTCCAGGCCTTGTTCGCCCGGCGCATCTGTGTCCTGGTGACCTCTAACTACGCGCCTGAGGGGTTGTTGCCCAATCCGCTCTATCACCAGCGTTTCAAGCCGGTCATAGGGCTGATCAACAGCCAGATGCAGGTACTGCAGGTCGAGGGCGACCAGGATTATCGCAGCCTGCCCAACGCAGCCAGTCAGCAGCGTTTTACTCAAGGCCACTACCTCTGCCCTGGCAGCCCGGAACAACGTCAGGCGCTGCGACTGCCTTCGTTAGCCGAGGTCTCGATACCCCTGCAGGTGGGCAAGCGTGAGCTGCAGGCGCGGCTTATCCAGCACGACACGGTGGGATTTGATTTTGCCCAGCTCTGCGAACAGCCCACGGCCGTCATCGACTACCTGGAACTGGCCCGGCGTTTCGATCACTGGATCCTCGATGGCCTGCCGTGCCTGGAGGAGTGCTCGATCGCCGAGCAACAGCGCTTCATCAATCTGGTGGATGTGCTCTATGACCAGGACAAACACCTGGTGCTGATCGGCGCAGCGCCGCTCGACGAGCGCCTGCAAGGCACGGCCAGCGACCTGGCACGGACCCGCAGCCGTCTGGGTCAATTACGCCAATCCGCCTGCTGAATGATTGCCTGTGGGAGCGGGCTTGCCCCGCGATGGATCTATGTCAGTTCCACCGCATCGCGGGGCAAGCCCGCTCCCACCGACCAATTGCTCCCACAGTTCAGCCGACACGAGCGAAACTGGCCAGCACCGCTTCGATTTCTCCCAGTACTGCTGGATCGTCCAGGGTCGAGGGCGGTGTGTAGGCCTGCTGGTCGGCAATCTTGCGCAGTACTGCACGCAGGATCTTGCCCGAACGGGTCTTGGGCAGGCGCTTGACCACCCGCACCTGATTGAAGCATGCCAGGGCGCCGATCTGCTCGCGCACGCTCGCCACCAGTTCGCTCTGCAAGGCGGCCTCGTTGATGCCCTGGCCGTCCTTGAGCACCACCAGAGCCAAAGGCACCTGGCCCTTGATCTCGTCGTGCACACCAATCACCGCGCATTCGGCCACCGCCGGATGACGGGCGACCAGGTCTTCCATCTCACCCGTGGACAGGCGATGCCCGGAGACGTTGATGACGTCGTCGGTGCGTCCCATGATGTAGACAAAACCCTCGTCGTCCAGGTAACCGCCGTCGCCGGTGTGGTAGTAACCCGGATAGGCGCAGAGGTAAGCATCCAGGTAGCGCTGGTGATCGCCCCACAGCGTCTGGCTGCAACCGGGCGGCAATGGCAAGGCAATGACGATGGCGCCCTGCTGGTGGGCGCCGAGCAACTGGCCGTCGTCGTCCAGCACGCGCACGTGGTAACCCGGCACTGCGCGGTTGCTTGAGCCTGGCCGCGCCGCGCTGCCGTCCAGTCCCACGCAGGGCGCGGTGACCGGCCAACCGGTTTCGGTTTGCCACCAGTGGTCATGGACCGTCTTGCCGCTGGTCGCCTCCAGCCACTGATGGGTGCTGGAGTCGAGCTTCTCTCCCGCCAGGAACAACTGGCGCAGCGAACTCAGGTCATAGCGGCGTAGCAACTCACCATCAGGATCTTCCTTGCGGATCGCACGCATGGCGGTCGGCGCGCAGAACAGACCATTGACCCGGTACTGCTCGACCACCCGCCAGTAAGCGCCAGCGTCCGGGGTGCGGATCGGCTTGCCCTCGTAGAACACCGTGGTGCAACCATTCATCAGCGGGCCGTAGACGATCAGCGAATGGCCGACCACCCAGCCGACATCGGAAATCCCCCACCACACATCACCGGCCTGCATGCCGTAGATATGGCGCATGGCAAAGCCCAGGGCCACGGCATTGCCGCCGTTTTCGCGGACGATGCCCTTGGGTTTTCCGGTGGTACCGGAGGTGTACATGATGTACAGCGGATCGGCGGCCGCCAGCTCCACCGGTGGCACTGGGCTGGCAACGGTCACAGCGCTGTGCCAGTCCAGATCGCGGCCCTCAACCAGGGTCGCCTGCGCTTGCGGTCGTTGCAGCACCAGCACCCGGCGCGGCTGATGTTTGGCCAGCGTCAGGGCGCGATCAACCAGCGGCTTGTATTCGATCACCCGATCGAATTCCAGCCCGCACGAGGCAGTCAACAACAGCTTGGGGCGGGCATCGTCGATCCGCAGCGCCAGCTCGTTGGCGGCAAAACCGCCGAACACCACCGAATGCACTGCACCGATACGGGCGCAGGCGAGCATGGCCATGGCCGCCTGGGGCACCATGGGCATGTAGATGATCACGCCGTCGCCCTTCTGCACGCCAAGCTCGCGTAACAATCCGGCCAGGCGCGCCACTTCATTGCGCAACTGCACATAGGTGAACGATTGCTGGCTGCCGGTCACCGGCGAGTCATAAATCAGCGCGGTTTGCTCACCACGCCCCTGTTCGATCTGATGATCCAGGGCCAGATAGCAGCTGTTGAGGCGACCGTCGGCAAACCACTGATGGGTGCCATCGGCGTTTTCACTGAGGGTCTGCAGTGGCTTGCGATACCAGGCCAGGTCATCGGCCTGTTCGGCCCAGAACGCGGCAGGATCGGCGATGGAATGGGCGTAACTGTGCTGATAAGTCATCGATACTGAACCCTGAACTTGTTGTTATTTAAAAGGGCGAGTGTCGAGTATGGACGCACGTGACGAGGCTGCCATATGACTTAAGTCTCATCGGATGTGCACAAATGCATGCCCCAGCCCCTACGGATGACTGGCTGGCACTCAAGTCACCTGCTGCGGACTGATTCCGCTATCATGGCGACCGTTTTTTTATAGGACCCGCGTTCTCCTCATGCACACCCTCACCGACCTCAAGATGGGCCGACTGGCAGGCATTACCCGGCTCGATCTGAGCGACGAGCTTGAACAATTCCCACGGGAAGTCTTCGAGTTGGCCGACAGCCTGGAAGTCCTCAACTTGAGCGGCAACCGCCTGAGCGCACTGCCTGATGACCTGGGGCGCCTGCACCGGCTCAAGGTGCTGTTCTGCTCAGACAACCGCTTTACCCACGTGCCTGAAAGTGTCGGCCTGTGCCCTGCGCTGGAAGTCGTGGGTTTCAAGAGCAACCGCATCGAACAGCTCAGCCCCAAAGCCTTGCCCAAGCGTCTGCGCGCACTGATATTGACGGACAACTGCCTCACGGCGTTGCCCGAGGCGCTGGGCGACTGCGCGGACCTGCAAAAGATCATGCTGGCCGGGAACCGTTTACAGTCGCTGCCCGCCAGCCTCGCGCGCTGCCAGAAACTTGAACTGATGCGTATTGCCGCCAACCAGTTGCAGGCGTTGCCGGACTGGTTGCTGCAGATGCCGCGCCTGGCCTGGCTGGCGTATGCCGGCAACCCACTGCCGGCGCCCTTCTGCGCGCCTGAAGATCCCGGCGATTGCCCACGCATCGATTGGCAGCATGTACGCCTGGCCCAGGTGCTGGGCCAGGGTGCCTCCGGCGTGATCCATCAGGCCCGCTGGCGGGAGCAGGATGAACCAGTGGCGGTCAAATTGTACAAAGGGCAGATGACCAGCGATGGCTCACCCCTGAACGAGATGGCCGCCTGCATCGCTGCTGGCGACCATCGGCAACTGGTGCGCCTGGCCGGGCGTATCGACAATCATCCCGAGCAACTGCCTGCGCTGGTGATGCAACTGATCGACCCGAGCTGGTTCAACCTGGCCGGGCCACCGAGCCTGGCCTCTTGTACCCGTGACACTTACCCAGCTGAGCGGCGCCTGAGCCTGTCATCGGTCAGACGACTGGCAAATGCCATTGCCTCGGTGGGTGCCCACTTGCACGGACATGGCATTACCCACGGCGACCTGTATGCGCACAACATTCTGTGTGATGAAGAGGGCGACTGCCTGCTGGGAGATTTTGGTGCGGCATCGTTTTATCCGCAGGATGGCAGCACTGCAGCGGCAGCCTTGCAACGGATCGAAGTGTTGGCGTTTGGGGTGTTGCTGGGGGAATTGCTTGGCTGCTGCGAGGAGGATTGCGAAGAATTGCGCGTGGTGCAGCGGTTGTGCGTACGGCCTGATATCATGCAGCGGCCCGGGTTTGCGGCGATCAGTCAGCACCTTCGCGGCGTCTGAATCGCGGGGCAAGCCCGCTCCTGCTGTGGGAGCGGGCTTGCCCCGCGATGAGGCCTTGAAGCTTTACATCAGCCAGCCAGACCTACATACACATTCTGCACGTCATCATTGTCATCGATGGCCGTGAGGAAGGCTTCGACTTCGGCCATCTGCTCATCGCTCAAGCCGCTGACCGGGTTCTTCGGGGTGTAACCGATCTTCGCCGAAACAACGGTAAAACCTTGAGCAGGCAGGGCCTTCTGCACGGCATCCAGATCGGTGGTGTCGGTGATGAACAGGGTCGAGCCCTCTTCTTCACCTTCTGCGAAGTCCTGGGCGCCGGCTTCAATGGCTGCCATTTCCGGGTCGGCGTCGGCCGAACTCGGTGTGGCTTCAATCAGGCCAACGTGGTTGAAGTCCCAGGCCACCGAGCCTGAAGCACCCAGCTGGCCTTTGCGGAACAGTACGCGGATTTGCGCCACGGTACGGTTGACGTTGTCGGTCAGGCACTCGACGATCAGCGGCACCTGGTGCGGGGCAAAACCTTCGTAGGTCACCGCATTGTAGTTCACCGCGTCGCCATCAAGCCCAGCACCCTTGCGAATCGCCCGCTCCAGGGTTTCGCGGGTCATCGAGGCCTTTTTGGCCTGCTCGACCGCCAGACGCAGGCGTGGGTTCATGTCCGGGTCAGCGCCAGCCTTCGCGGCGATCTGGATCTCTTTGGACAGCTTGCCCATGATCTTGCCTTTGGCGTTGGCGGCTGTTTCTCTATGCTTGGCTTTCCACTGTGCGCCCATCTCGACTCTCTTTGTTTCAGGTGCCGGTTCAGGTAGCGACCGGCAAAGTGGGTGCAGTTTATACGTCCTCGTGGTGGCAATCGACAAAAAAACTACTCAGGCCTTGTCGGCTTTGCCCGCCGCCGCGGCAAAGCGCGCCAGGCGTACGTCCAGGCGGCGCGGGCGATGACCATGGTCTTCGGCCTGCTCCTTGCGACGAATGGCATTGCGCACCATCAGCGAGCCCAGGTAGCGGATCGGTTCGGGCGGGAAATAGCCCAGCGGACCGTTGACCAGCGGCGAGCGGGTCCAAGGGTTATCCAGCCCCAGCGCCAGCGACGAAAGGATCTGCCCGCCCATATGACAAGGGCCGACACCGCTGCCCGAATAACCGAAGCCATAAAACACATTGCCCTGGCTGCCCAGACGGCCGAAGAACGGCAAGCCGGTCACCGAACGGTCCGAAGGCCCATTCCAGGTAGCCGCCACCGGCACCTGGGCCAAGGTCGGGAAAAACTCACCCAGGCTACGCCGCAACAGCGCCTCATAAGGCGACGGCCGGTCGAACACCGGCAGCATCCGGCCGCCGTAGGCAAAGGTATTGCCACCCTTGCCGAGCATCAGCCGGCCATCGCTGGTGTTGTGGTAGTAATGCACGAATATCCGCGAGTCCAGCACGCTGACACCGCTGGTCAAACCGATCTGACGCAGCAACTGCGGCTGCGGTTCGGTGATGATCATGTCGCTGGAGACAATCGCTACACTGCGCTCGAACTGCGGGAAGGCTCGCGCCATCCAGGCATTGAGGCCCAGCACCACACGATCAGCACGAATACTGGCAGTGGCGGTTTCCACCACCGCCTGAGGCCCTTCCTGCAAACCGGTCATGGCCGTGCCTTCGTGAATGCGCACACCTTTTTGCAGGGCAACCCGGCGCAGGCCACGCACCAGTTTGCCCGGTTGTACCGTGGCGGCGGCCGGTGAGAACCAGCCTTCCAGGTGCTTGGTGGAGCCCGCCAGGCGCTGCACCTGCTCCACCGGCAAACGCTGGAACGAGTTGATGCCCTGGCGCTCCAGGGCCGCAATCACGCCATCGGTGGCGCCCATCTGGGCGCGGTTGGTGGCCGTGTACAGGGTGCCATCCAGACGGTAGTCGGCATCGATGCCATGTGCCCGGCAAAAATCACCGATGGCATAGATGCTCTGCTCCGACGCCTTGACCAGGCGCACCGCCTCCTGCATTCCGAACAGGCGCTCGAGGGTGAAATACTTGGCCGACCATGACAAGGCACAACCGCCATTGCGCCCGCTGGCGCCGGCACCACAGATGTCGGCTTCGATCAGCACGACGTCCAGCGCCGGGTTGTGTTCCTTGAGCATCAGCGCGGTCCACAGTCCCGTGTAGCCACCGCCGACAATGCACACATCGCAATTAGTGTCGGCAGCCAGCGCCGGGCATGCGTTGGCATGCTCCTGATCCAGCGCCTGTTGCAGCCAGAAAGGTCTCATGATCGGCTTCCTTGAAGGTTTCAGGTACGCAGCGGTTTGATTGCCATGGCGGTGTTCGGGGCGACGGCCGGGGTATGCTCGGCCGTTGCCGGCCGGCTGTTCCAGTGCGGCACCAGCACCAGCGCCGAGAACAACGCGCAGCCCGCAAACACGATGAACACCGTGACACCGTCGAAATAACCCGGCAGCAGCCCACCAAGGATTGCCCCCACCGAGCCACAGCCGTTGACGAAACCGGCCGCCGTGGCACCGGCCTTGGCCGTACCGAAGTCAATGGCTGCCGCGCCGCTGATCATCGAGTCCGGTCCGTACAGGGTCAGGCCCATGACAAACAGCAAGGCCACCACCAGCACCACACTGCCGCTCTGCATCGCGCCCATGAACAGCGCCAGCACCACCGTGAGCACCAACAGGCTGATCACACAGGCCGGCATGCGCCGGGCGCCGAAGAGTTTGTCTGACGCCAGGCCGATCATGATCGGCCCCAGCAGGCCGGCCAGTTCGAAGGCGGTAGGGATGATCGCCGCACCGACTTTGCCCACCGAGGGCATCTGTTCAAAAACCATCACCGGCCCCCACAACAGGATCGCGTAGCGTGCCGGCTTGAGCAGGAAGTACGCCAGGCCCAGGGTCAGCACGGTACGGTTGCGCAGGATCTCGCGCAGCGGCGCCCAGATGCGGCAGATCGTGGTGCCGGGCACCATGCTTTCAGGCTCCGGTTCCACCGCAGGCAGGCCGACGTCTTCAGGCTTGTTACGCTGCAGGAAGAAAAACAGCACGGCCACCACCGCCACCACAGCGGCACTGGAAAAGAACGCCGCATGCCAGCTGCCGATCAGGGTGTAGGCCCACCAGCCGGCAAACGGCGAGGCGACCAGCCCGCCGAAGGCATAGCATGAACTCCACAGCCCCAGCACCCGTCCGCGTTGCGATGACGGAAAGAAGCTGCCGATGTTCTTGCACAAGCCCGCCCAGCCAGTGGACTGGGCCAGGCCCTGGACCAGCATGCAGGTGGCGAAGATCGGAAAGGTGGCGTAACTGCCCATCACCAGGGCCGCCGCCGCGGAGATCACCAGGCCACCGAGTACCACCACCCGTGGCCCGAACCGGTCGGCGAGCATGCCCCAGGTGAATTGCCCGACCGCGTAGGCCGCCAGGTAGATGGCGTCGAGGTTGGCCATGGCCATTTTATCGAGGGTGAAACTTGGGTCTTCGCCGATACCTAATTTGGCGACGGAGAAGGCTTTGCGGGTGAAGTAGAACGCAGCGTAGGCAATCCAGGTAATGGCAAAAATCTGCACGCGCCAACGCTTGATATCTGCAATGTGTTTATTCATGGTGACCCTGACCTCGGAGCTTGAGTGTGCCGGCAGAATTTGAAAAAACGCCTGTTTTGTTCTTGTGTTGCGCACTGCGTGACGGCCGGTCAGGACCGTCACCTGGTCAGATGGAACCTGGAGCAAGGGGTGTTGTTATGCCTTGTCAGCCAGTTCCATGACCCACCGGTCACTGCAGGTGACGTGGCGGGCTGGAGGAGATAGAAACAATTACTGACTGATAAATAAAATCGATTTATCGTATTTCACAAATAAGCTCAGCTTGTAACAGGTGCAGCGATGTCGGTTTCCCATGCTCAGTTGAAAGCTTTTCATGCCGTTGCCCTGCACGGTAGCTTTACCCGCGCCGCCGAACGGTTGTTCCTGACCCAGCCAGCCATCTCCGATCAGGTGCGCAAACTGGAGGAACGCTTCGGCGTGCTGCTGTTTCACCGCAACAAGCGTTCGGTGCAGTTGACCGATCTGGGTGAACGCTTGCTGGGCATTACCCAACGCCTGTTTGCCGTAGAGGCCGAAGCCCATGAGCTGCTCCAGGACTCACGCGCCTTGCAGACCGGCACCCTGGTACTGGCGGTGGATGCGCCGGTGCACGTCCTGCCGCAAATCGCCCAGTTCTGCCAGCAGTACCCCGGTATCAGCGTCAAGATCGAGACCGGTAACACCGATGAGTCATTGCTACGCCTATTCAATTATCAGGCCGACCTGGCCCTGCTCGGCCGTGATGTGGATGACGAGCGTCTGCTGTGCGTGCCGATGCGCAGCGATCCGATGGTGGCCTTCGTCTCGCATAACCACCCTTGGGCCAGCCGCGGCTCGATCAGCCTGGCTGATCTGGATGACACACCGATCGTCTTGCGTGAACCGGGCTCGGTGACCCGCCAGACCCTGGAAGAAGAAATGCAACGAGCGGGCCTGCGCATTCGTCCGGCGATTCAGGTCGAGGGCCGGGAAGCGGCGCGCGAGGCGGTGGTGGTGGGGATTGGCGTGGGCGTGGTGTCAGCGGCCGAGTTCGGTGCCGATGCGCGGGTGTGTGCGTTGCCGATTGTTGATTGTCAGCGGCGCCTGACCGAAACCCTGGTGTGCTTGCGCGAGCAGAGTTCACGGCGCCTGGTGGCGACGTTCTTGCAGATGGTGCGGGACAGTCTTTGATATCGCGATCGCGGGGCAAGCCCGCTCCCACAGGGGGGGCAGCTCATCACTCTGTGGGAGCGGGCTTGCCCCGCGAAAAGGCCTACGCCGCCTCCCTCCCCCGCGCCACCGCCTGTGCCGCCGCCAGCATCGCGCGCAACAACACCGCACAGCCATCAGCCAGGTCCTCAGGCGCGGCATTCTCGATTTCGTTGTGGCTGATCCCCCCTTCACAAGGCACGAAAATCATCCCAGCCGGCCCCAGCTCGGCAAGGAAAATCGCGTCATGCCCGGCGCCACTGACGATGTCCATGTGTGACAACCCCAGGCCCTGAGCAGCGCTGCGCACCGCCTCGACACAGCCCTGCTCGAAGTACAGCGGCGGGAAGTCCGCGGTCGGGGTCAGGGTATGGCTCAGCCCATGCTGCTGGCAGGTGCTGCTGATCACATCACGCACCTGGGCGATCATCGAGTCCAGGCGCTCAGGCTCTAGATGACGGAAATCCAGGGTCATGCGTACTTCGCCTGGAATCACATTGCGCGACCCCGGATACGCCTGCAGACAACCAACAGTGCCACAGGCATGCGGTTGATGCTCAAGGGCCACACGATTGACCGCCGCCACCACCGCACTGGCGCCAACCAGGGCATCCTTGCGCAGGTGCATCGGCGTTGGGCCGGCGTGCGCCTCGACACCGCGCAAGGTCAGGTCAAACCACTTCTGGCCAAGGGCACCGAGGACCACGCCGATGATCTTGTGCTGATCCTCCAGGATCGGTCCCTGCTCGATATGCGCTTCGAAATACGCCCCCACCGGGTGACCGCTGACCGGCCGCGGCCCGGCATAGCCGATGGCGTTGAGCGCCTGGCCGACGCTGATGCCCTCGGCGTCGGTCTTGGCCAGGGTCTCCTCCAGGGTGAATTTTTCGGCGAACACCCCCGAGCCCATCATGCACGGGGCAAAGCGCGAGCCTTCCTCGTTGGTCCAGACCACCACCTCCAGCGGCGCCTCGGTTTCGATCTTCAGGTCATTGAGGGTGCGCATGACTTCCAGCCCGGCCAATACACCAAAGCAGCCATCGAACTTGCCGCCGGTGGGCTGGGTGTCGATATGGCTGCCGGTCATCACTGGCGGCAGTTGCGCGTTGCGCCCCGGACGCCGGGCGAAAATGTTACCGACGCCGTCGATGGTCACCGTACAACCCGCCTCCTCGGTCCATTTGACGAACAGGTCGCGGGCCTGGCGATCAAGGTCGGTCAGCGCCAGGCGGCACACCCCGCCTTTGACCGTAGCGCCGAGCCGGGCCAGGTCCATCAGCGACTGCCACAAGCGTTCGCCGTTGATATGCCGATGGGTCGATTGCAGAACGTCCTGTGCTGTTTGCATGCTGTTCTCCTGGCCTCTGCGGACCATAGGCGCTACACGGTGGGTTTGAGGTTGGCCGCACGGGCTGTCTTGAGCTGGCCGAGCACGTAGTAGATCAGCCCGCCCAGAGCGGAACCGGTGAACCAGCCAAAGTCGTAGAACCAGCTGAAAACCTGGCTCTGCAGCGACAACAGGGTCAGCACCACCGGCACCCCGAAGGCAATGAAGCCGGCGGCATTCCAGGCCGGGTAGACGTCATCGCGGTACAGGCCGGCCAGGTCCAGGGTCTGTTTGCGCAGCAGGAAGTAGTCGACCACCATGATCCCGGCAATCGGCCCGAGCAGGCTGGAGTAACCCAGCAGCCAGTTGGAATAGACACTCTCCAGGCTCACGTCGCTGACAATCAGCCCGAGCTTTTTCAGCAGCTCATGGGCCATCAGCAACAAGCCGACCACGCCGGTGAGCAGCACCGCCTTGGTGCGCCCGATCCACTTGGGCGCCAGGTTCTGGAAGTCGTTGGTGGGCGAAACGATGTTCGCCGCGGTATTGGTCGACAAGGTGGCGATGATGATCAGCGCCATGGCCAAGGCCACCCATACCGGGCTCTGGATATGCCCGATCAGGCTGACCGGGTCGGACACGGTTTGCCCCACCAGCGACGCCGAGGCGGCAGTCAGCACCACGCCCAGGGCGGCGAACAGGAACATGGTCAACGGCAGGCCGAAAATCTGCCCGAGAATCTGGTCTTTCTGGCTTTTCGCATAGCGGCTGAAGTCAGGAATGTTCAGCGACAGGGTGGCCCAAAAACCCACCATGGCGGTCAGCCCGGCAAAGAAGTAGCCATAGACACTGGCGCCTTCCGGGCGTTTGGGCGGCTGCGCCATCAGCTCGCTGATCGAAACATTGGGCATGGCCCACATCAGCAGCCCGACACCGACCAGCACCAGCAACGGTGCCGAGAGGGTTTCCAGCCATTTGATCGACTCGGCGCCGCGCAGCACCACCCACAGGTTCAGGCACCAGAACAGCATGAAGCCGATCACCTCGCCGGTGCCGCCCAAGGCCTTCCAGTCCGCCGACAACGAACCGAGGAACAGGTGAATGGCCAGGCCGCCGAACATGGTCTGGATGCCGAACCAGCCACACGCCACCAGCGCGCGGATCAGGCACGGCACGTTGGAGCCGATGATGCCGAACGAAGAACGCAACAGCACCGGGAAGGGAATGCCGTACTTGGTCCCGGGAAAGGCATTGAGTGTCAGCGGAATCAGCACCACGGTGTTGGCCAGCAGGATCGCCAGCAACGCTTCGCCCACCGTCAGGCCGAAGTACGCGGTCAGCACCCCGCCCAGGGTATAGGTCGGCACGCAGATCGACATACCGACCCAGAGCGCGGTGATGTGCCATTTGTTCCAGGTGCGCTCCTGTACCTTGGTCGGAGCGATGTCGTGGTTGTACCGGGGGCTGTCGAGGACGTCGCTGCCGGCGTCGAGTTCATACAAGCCATCACGTTCACGCACTTGCGATCGGGTCTGCTGCATGGCCACTCCACTGTTTTTGTGTTTTTGGAGGTACTTGCACTGGCATGAGGGCAATCACGGGTGCCCATGAGAAATCTTGACCATTTCCACAACCTGTCAAGAACGACAAGACCACTGGTCGTATTGCCGGAACACCAGAACAGATATAAATATGTTTTATTTCAGTTAGTTAGATCAGATATAAGCTTATAAATTAATTATTTGCCCAATTCCTGAAGCCCTACTAGATTCAATTCCTGACAGCGATGACAGGTTTTGACCTACGCTGCAAAAAGAACAAAACCTAGAGCCGGTAGCAACCGGTCAAGCCTGCGAGGAGCCTCTGATGACGCTTATGATTCGTGGTGCCACCCTGATTACCCATGAGGAAAGTTATCGTGCCGACGTGCTCTGTGCCGACGGTGTGATCAAGGCCATCGGCACCGACCTCGACATTCCCAACGGCTGCGAGATTCTCGATGGTAGCGGCCAGTACCTGATGCCCGGCGGCATCGACCCGCACACCCATATGCAGCTGCCCTTCATGGGCACCGTGGCCAGCGAGGACTTCTACAGCGGCACCGCGGCAGGCCTTGCCGGCGGCACCACCTCGATCATCGACTTCGTCATTCCCAACCCCCAGCAATCCTTGCTCGAAGCCTTTCATCAGTGGCGCGGCTGGGCTGAAAAGTCCGCCGCCGACTACGGCTTTCACGTCGCCATCACCTGGTGGAGCGAGCGGGTACGTGAGGAAATGGGCGAGCTGGTAAGCCAGCACGGCGTCAACAGCTTCAAGCACTTCATGGCCTACAAGAATGCGATCATGGCCGCCGACGACACCCTGGTCGCCAGTTTCGAGCGCTGCCTGGAACTGGGCGCGGTACCCACCGTGCATGCCGAGAACGGCGAGCTGGTCTATCACCTGCAGCGCAAGCTGCTCGCCCAGGGCATCACCGGCCCCGAAGCGCATCCGTTGTCGCGTCCCTCCCAGGTTGAGGGTGAAGCGGCCAGCCGCGCCATTCGCATTGCCGAAACCCTCGGCACACCGGTGTACCTAGTGCATGTGTCGACCCGCGAAGCACTGGATGAAATCGCCTACGCCCGCGCCAAAGGCCAGCCGGTCTACGGCGAAGTACTGGCCGGGCACCTGCTGCTGGACGACAGCGTCTACCACCATCCCGACTGGCAAACAGCCGCCGGTTACGTCATGAGCCCGCCCTTCCGGCCGCGCAAGGATGGCCACCAGGAAGCGCTGTGGGGCGGCCTGCAGTCGGGCAACCTGCACACCACCGCCACCGACCACTGCTGCTTCTGCGCCGAGCAGAAAGCCGCAGGGCGCGACGATTTCAGCCGCATCCCCAACGGCACCGCCGGTATCGAAGACCGCATGGCGGTGCTCTGGGACGAAGGGGTGAACAGCGGCAAGTTGTCGATGCAGGACTTTGTTGCACTGACGTCCACCAACACCGCGAAGATCTTCAACCTGTTCCCGCGTAAAGGTGCTCTGCGCGTAGGTGCCGATGCCGACCTGGTGCTCTGGGACCCGCAAGGTACCCGGACCATTTCTGCGGCGACGCACCATCAACAGGTCGACTTCAACATCTTCGAAGGCAAGACCGTGCGTGGCATCCCCAGCCACACCATCAGCCAGGGCAAGCTGGTCTGGGCCAATGGCGATTTGCGTGCCGAGCGTGGTGCCGGGCGCTATATCGAGCGGCCGGCTTATCCGGCGGTGTTCGATTTGTTGAGCAAGCGTGCCGAGTATCAGCGTCCGGCTGCGGTCAAGCGCTAACAGCATCGCGGGGCAAGCCCGCTCCCACCGGGATCACTTAACCCCTGTGGGAGCGGGCTTGCCCCGCGATCAAAGCACCAACAATAAGAAACATGAGGAAACCACCGTGATCGAGTCCCTCAACCACCTCCCCCGGCCGTCCACCGACAATGCCACCCTGGCCGAGCATTTCAGCGACCTGGCCCCACCG
>JBOICD010000007.1:0-23613 GCA_050739855.1 Pseudomonas sp. | reverse complement strand
GCACTGTGCATGGGGCCCTACAACTATCCGCTGAACGAAACCTTCACCACCCTGATTCCGGCGCTGATCATGGGTAACACCGTGGTGTTCAAACCGGCCAAGTTCGGCGTACTGCTGATTCGTCCCCTGCTCGAAGCCTTCCGCGACAGCTTCCCGGCGGGCGTGATCAACGTTATCTATGGGCGCGGCCGCGAGACCGTCAGTGCGCTGATGGCCAGTGGCAAGATCGATGTGTTTGCCTTTATCGGCACCAACAAGGCGGCCAGCGACCTGAAAAAGCTCCACCCTCGCCCGCATCGTCTGCGCGCCGCCCTCGGCCTGGATGCGAAGAACCCGGGAATCGTGCTGCCCGAGGTTGATCTAGATAATGCCGTCAACGAGGCGGTAACCGGCGCCCTGTCATTCAACGGCCAGCGCTGCACGGCGCTGAAGATCCTCTTCGTCCATGAGCAGGTGGTCGACAGCTTCCTCGACAAGTTCCAGCACAAGCTGGCCGCACTCAAGCCGGGCATGCCCTGGGAGCCTGGCGTAGCGCTGACGCCTTTGCCCGAAGCGGGCAAGATCGACTACCTCAACGGCCTGGTGGCCGATGCCGTCGAAAAAGGCGCGCAGGTCATCAACAAAGGGGGTGGCAGCAGCCGTGGTTCGTTCTTCTATCCGGCACTGCTGTACCCGGTGAATGCCCGGATGCGCGTGTACCAGGAAGAACAGTTCGGCCCGGTGGTGCCGGTAGTGCCCTATCGCGACCTGCAGACCGTGATCGACTATGTGCTCGACTCCGACTTCGGTCAGCAGTTGAGCATCTTCGGCACCAACCCGGCTGAAGTCGGGCGCCTGGTCGACACCTTTGCCAACCAGGTCGGACGGATCAACCTCAACGCCCAGTGCCAGCGTGGCCCGGACACCTACCCGTTCAACGGCCGCAAAAACTCTGCCGAAGGGACCTTGTCGGTACACGATGCGCTGCGCGTGTTCTCGATCCGCACGCTGGTGGCGACCAAGTTCCAGGAGAGCAACAAGCAGCTGATCAGCGACATCATCCGTAATCGTGACTCCAGCTTCCTGACCACCGATTACATTTTCTGACCGCCGTCCGTCCAGCGCCGCGGATTTTGATTTGCCCAATCGCCGAAACTGTACAAATATACAGTTTCGCGCCATCCACCCTGCGGCGCGCTAAGGAGGATCCATAAAATGGCCGTCAAACCAATCCCCGAAGGACAGCACAGCATCACCCCTTACCTGGGCATCAAGGATGCCGGCAAGGCCATCGACTTCTACAAAGCCGCGTTCGGCGCGGTCGAGATGTTCCGCCTGGACAGCCCGGATGGTCGGGTCGGGCATGCGGAGCTGAAGATTGGCGACTCGTCGCTGATGCTCGCCTACCCCTGCGACATGGAAGGTGGCCTGGTCAGCAGCCAGTCGCTCGGTGGCGCAGCGATTGGCCTGCACCTGTATGTCGACGATGTCGATGCGCGCTTTGCCCAGGCTCTCAAGGCCGGTGCCACTCAGGTCAGGGCCGTGGAAAACCAGTTTTATGGTGATCGTAGCGGCACCTTGAAAGACCCGTTCGGCAATCTCTGGTTCGTCTCGTCCCACGTTGAGGACGTCTCGGTGGAAGAAATCCGCGCCCGCGCCGCCAAGTTGTTCGGCGGACAGTAATCCCGGTGGTTGCCGGCTGGCGAGCCATGGCCGTCAGCCGGGCTTTGCATTAAGGTGGCGGGCACAGGAAGGCTGGCCAGGATTGCTCATGAGAATCATCGAAAAAAACACTGCGCTGGTGCGCACGCTTACCCCTGCCGAAGATGAGTTGCTGCATGGCTTTGTCCAGGGCAACCTGGCCGGCCCGCGCCTGCTGCAGGCCAATCAGCTGTTGCTCAAGGTCCGCGCTGCCGGGCACTGGCTGGCGTGTGATTGCCAACCGCGAGCAATGCCGATTCTCAACGTCAATCTCAACGGCAATACCGGCACCCTGTTTCTCAAGAACAACCCGGGCACCGCCGAGCATTCCCACGACTGCGCGTTCATCAAAGATGAGCGCGAGGCTGCTCGCCCAGAGGATGCCGAGTTACTCCCGGCCGCCTGGTTGCCCCCCGACACCCCCTTGCGCCTGATCGGCGATTTTCGCCGCCCCGCCGCTGGTGGCGGTGGCGAGGCTAGCAATGGTGGTGACAAGCGCGAACAACATCGTCTGCTGTCATTGCTGCTGACGCTGATCGAAGCCGGTGGCCTGAACGTCTACGCCAGCCACCTGAGAAAAGACCTGAGCGGCCAATTTGCCGAACTGCGCAGCGTCGCCAGCCGTTACCCCTTGATCGAGCGGGTGCCGGCCAGCAACTACCTGGAAACCCGCCTGGACATGAAGCACATGATGATGCTCAAGGCACGGCTGCGTGACTCCAGCGCCTTTGGCAATCATCGTCGCTACGGTTTGATGCTCGACTGCGTCAGCCAGATCAAGGCACGCAAGGTGTACAACGAACGCAGCGAAGACGGCTTCGACTTTCAGGGGCATCATTTGTTGTGGGGTGGCAGCAAGACCCTGGGCCCGTTGCTGGCCCTGGCCATCTACTCACCGGCCAGTGCGGGTAGTCATTTCTACGAATTGATTCACGTCGCCAGCGTCCCGGTGCTGTCGCGTGGACAGCTGTTTCCGGTGTATCGCGATGAAGAGCGCGAGCCGTTGAAAATGCTCATTTCCTTGATCGACTGGATGGCCAGCAAGGGTGTGCGGGTGATCATGCGGCGCCCGGTCATTGGTGGCCAGGGTATGGATGCATTGGTGCTCAGCTCCGATCAGGACCGGGTGCTATCGGTATCGCTGACCGAGCAACCACTGGGGCCGGAGCCTGAAGGCGAAACGTTCAAGCGCTATGCCGACTTCAAAAGCCTGGACACCTTTCGCAAGTACGTCGCGGGCTTCTTCATGCGTGGGCGTGAGTAATCGCGGGGCAAATGGCACCGGGTGGGAGCGGGCCTTGCCCCGCGATCTGCCGCAAGGCGGCAGTAAACCCGAGCGGCGCGGTGTACCAGGGGGCTCGCACACTCAGGATTTGCGGCCGCTACGCGCCCGATCGCGGGGCAAGGCCCGCGATGATCACCACTGCCGCTTATCCGGCCGGGTCAGGCCAAGCTTCTCGATCCGGTAACGCAACATATCCCGGCTCAACCCCAAAAGCCGCGCCGATTTGGTGACATTCCAGTCGGTACGGTCAAGCATCTTGCGCACCATCTCGCGCTCCACCTCAGGCAAGCTGGTGGAAACCGGAACCTCGGCACTGCCATGATGGTTGTGATGGTTGTCATGGAGCGCCGGCGCCGGCATCTCAATCGGCTCATCAACCAGACTCATGCAGACATTGAGCTGATGCGGCGCAATCTCCTCGTTAGGCGCAAGCAATACCGTCTGCTCGAGCATATTGCGCAGTTCCCGCACGTTGCCCGGCCAGCTGTAATTGAGCAACAGGTCCTCAGCCTCGGGACTGAAATACAGGTGCGACTTGCCGTAGCGCTTGCCATGCAGGGCGAGGAAATGCCGGGCCAGCAGCAAGATGTCTTCACCCCGGGCATACAACCTCGGGACTTTGATCGAGATAATACGCAGACGAAAGAACAGATCACGGCGAAACTTGCCCTGTTGCACCATCTGCTCCAGGTTGCAGTTGGTAGCACTGATGATGCGCAGATCGACCTTGCGCTCCTTCACCGCGCCAATGCGGCGAATCGTCCGGTCTTCCAGCAACTTCAGCAGCTTGGCCTGCAGGATCAGGTCCATTTCACCGATCTCGTCGAGAAACAGCGTGCCACCATCCGCCGCCTCCACCAGACCGACCCGTCGGTCCTTGGCATCGGTGAACGCGCCCTTCTCATGACCAAACAGCTCCGCCTCCAGCAGGTTGGCCGGAATCGAGGCGCAGTTGAATTCGATAAACGGCCCCTTGCTGCGTGCACCGTCAAAATGCAGGGCGCGGGCCACCAGTTCCTTGCCCGTGCCGGTCTCCCCTTCCACCAGCACCGGCGGCAAATCACCGCTGGCCATGCGCCGCTCGGCATCGAGCAACTGTGTGAGCGTGTGCTTGAGCCCCAACATGGCCGGCGATTCGCCGATCAGCGACTGGCCACCGGATTTCTGTGCTTCGCGCTCCTGGTAGAACGACAGCGTACGTTCCATGCGCTCGGCCGCCAGGACTTTGTCGAGCATCAGTTTGAGTTCGGCCAGCACCACCGGCTTGGTCAGGTAGTGAAAGGCCCCCTCCTTCATCGCCAGCACGGCATCTTCGACGTTGCCGTAGCCGGTCATCATGATCACCTTGAGCTCCGGCGCACGCTCGGCCAAGGCCTTGATCAGCTCATGACCGCTCATGCCCGGCAGCGAGTTGTCGGTCAATACCGCATCGGGTTGACACGTTGGCAGTTGCTCCAGCGCCTGCTCGGCGCTATGACAGACGGTGACCTCGAAGCCTTTACGCTCCAGATAGGTCTGGATATTTTCAGCAAGGATTTCATCATCCTCCACCACCAGGATGCTCTGCTCCATGATCCTCTCCCGCTGCAACATTGAAAATCAGGCATACGCGGGTTCCTTCCTCTTCGCGACTGGTCAGGCTGACCGCGCCGCCGAAACGCTCCATTATTCGTTTGACCAACACCAGACCGACGCCCAGGCCGCCCTGCTTGGTGGTGAAAAAAGGTTTGAAAACCATCCGTTCCTGTTGCTGGCTCATGCCCTTGCCAGTATCACTCAAGGTTAGCTGTACCTTGCCTTCACCCGTCAACTCAAGCACCTCAAGGGTCAACCGGCCACCGCCCGGCATCGCTTCGAGGGCATTGGAGAACAGGCTGTTGAGGATCTGCGTGAGCAACACCGGCTGACTCACCACCATTACTGTCGGTGGTATGCTGAGCGCCAGCTGCACCTTGTTGCGCTCGGCCTGCTGGGCGAAAGCGCTACAGGTGTCTTCAACCGCCGCAATCAAGTCAACGGCTTCGGCATCGTCCTTCAACGGCCGCAACGACACCAGTAGCTCACGCACCCAGCGCGACATACGGTCGACCTGATTGATGATATCGCCGATATTTTTCTGCGAGCGCTCACTGGCGATTTCCTGAGCCAGTTCAGCACTGGAGCGGATGGTGGCCAACGGGTTGCGCAAGCTGTGGGCCACCGTCGAGGACATCTCGCCAAGGGCGACAAAGGTTTCGCTGGCCACCAGTTTGGTCTGCTGCGTGTGCAACAGGCTCGCTGCACGACGCACAATCCAGAACAGGCCCAAGTAGACCAGCGCGCCACCGAGCAGGGTCGAGGTCCAGATCAGCACATAACCGCGCTGGATGCGCCGCACCAGGTCCTGCGGTTCCTTGTACACCTCCACCATCGACAGCACCTGAGTGCCGCTCTCGTCGAACATGGGAATGTAGTTCTCGATGAACAGGTACTGCGGCTCACGCTGGAATTTCTGTTCTTCGCGGTCTTCATCGGCCTTGTGATAACTGGCCGATACCGGCACTTGCGAGCTGAACGACTCGTCGAGGTCGTCATCGCCGACGATCTTCTGGCCAACCAGCAAAGGGTTGGTGGACCAGACAATGGTCCTGTCCTGGGCATAGACATTAGTCAGCAGGGTGTCGGGCAGATGCTCGACATGATCGAGAAACTCGATGCGCGTAGAGGCCGCCAAGTCGGCACTGATCCCTGGGTGCTGCTTGTCCATGCGCGGGTCAAGCAATTGCGCCATGGTGATGCCCGGCGGAATCCGCGAATGGCGCACTTCGGCCTTGGCCATGGCCTGGATGAACTGCGCGGTGAGCATGGCATCGCGCTCGACGCTGTCATCGACCACAAACTGCGTCGAGACATAGCCCAGCCCCACCGCCACCGAGGCAATGATCAGCAGGCTGACCACCGAGAACCAGCGCAACAGGTTGAACTCGCGCAAGGTCCGGTCAGGTGAAGCTTGGTTTTGACGGCCCTCATCGGCCAATTTCTTGTTCAGCACCTGCATCGATAGTTCCTGGCGGGCTGCTTTTTCTTACAATTTATAGCCCAGCCAGGTGACGGTGTTTTGAATCAATACTAATGGCCAGTCACCCACTGATAGTATTTTGCCTTTACTTTGGCCCTGGGGCTACGCGAAAGCTCAACTGTACACACGTGCCCTCACCTTCCCGGCTGCTCAGGCGCACGGTACCGCCAAAGCGCTCCATGATCCGTTTTACCAGCACCAGCCCCACTCCCAGGCCACCCTGTTTGGTGGTGTAGAACGGTCGGAAGGCCATGTGCTGCTGCTCGTCGGTCATGCCCTTGCCGTTGTCACACAGGCGCAAGGTCAAGGTCTTTCGGCTCTGACGTACCTGCTCAATGCGTAAGGTCCCACCTTCGCTCATGGCTTCCAGCGCATTGGCGATCAGACTATTGAAAATCTGCCCGAGCAAAACCGGTTGGCTGAGTACCTGCACATTGGCCAAAGGATCGAGGCGGACCTCGACGCCTTGGCGCCTGAGTTGCAGGGAGAACGCCTGCAGGCTGTCCTGCAGCCCCTGCTCCAGTTCCACCGCTTGCGCTTCATCATTGAGCGGGCGTAATGACTGCAGCAATTGACGCACCCAGTGCGACATGCGATCGACCTGGCTGATGATGTCGCCAATGTTCTTCTGCGCCGGCCCTTCCTCGACCTCCTGAGCCAGTTCGGCGCTGGAGCGAATGCTGGCAAGCGGGTTACGCAGGCTGTGGGCCACCGCCGAAGACATCTCGCCCAGGGCGACAAAGGTTTCATTGTTGATCAGACGCTTTTGCTGCTGCTGCAAGTGCCGGTTGGCACGGTACATCAGCCAGTACAGGCCGCCATAGACCAGCGCAGCCCCCACTGCGACAGCCATCCAGATCATCAGCAGGCCGTGTTCGATACGCGTGATCAGGTCACGAGGCTCCTTGTAGATTTCGACCATGGCGGTGACGTTCTCACCGTCGGCATCGAACAGTGGAATGTAGTTTTCGATGAACAAGCTCTCAGGGGGGGTGATGAATTTCTGTTCGCTGCGCGCTTGGTCAACGTTGTGGTAACTGGCCGAGACCCGGACTTTGTTATCGAAGGCATGATCAAGGTCTTCGTCCGCCTCGATCATCCGGCCAACCAACGCCGGGTTGCTTGACCAGATCACCGTACGGTCCGGGGTATAGATGTTGGCCAGGAGCATGTCCGGCAAGTGGGCAACATGGTCAAGAAACTCGCCGCGAGCATTGCGGCGCGCCTCGGGATTGACCTCGGGGAAGCTCTGGTCCAGGCGGGGATCGAGCAATTCCCCCATGGTCCGCACATTGGGAATGGCCACATGACGCACTTCAGCCAAGGCGATGGACTGAATGAATTGCGCGGTGAGCAGCGCATCACGCTCGACGCTTTCGTTGATCACAAAACGGCTGGAAATCAGGCCCAGCCCTACGGCCACCGAGAGGATGATCGCCAGACTGACGAAGGCATACCAACGCAGCACGTTGAACGGTCGTTTGGCGGGTACTTCGCTGTGCCCGGTTTCTTGCAAGGCGGGTGAATCCAGGCGTGATTGCAGATCCATCGCGAACTCCTGGCAAATGACTTCTTAGGTTATAGCCCAGTTACTTTCACTTGCCCCGCAAGCTTGCCCCAATTGCCCCCAACCCTGGGGCATCGGCCCCGCCATTACTCGCCTCGGGCAACGCGGATTTTCCTTGCAAGGCGCGTCCCACAAGGCTTTTTAAAAATTGGTATGGAAGTTGCCGACCCCTGTGCAGACGACCCAATCCCATGGGCCCGATTGCAAGAGGGAAGACTCATGCACCGTCCAACGCCCCACCCACTGGCTTTGCTGATCCTGGCTAGCCTGATTCAAGCGCCGGCTCAGGCCGCGCTCTTTGAAGTAGACCCGGGCCCTTACCTGCCGGCAACTGGTGGATTCGCCGCTTGGTACCAGGACACCCACGGCCGGGTGCTCGACCTATGCTTGTCCAAGGCTGTCAGCTCGCGGGTGGCCGGCGCTCCCGGCGCGCCTTCGTACATGTGCGTACTGAATCCGGCGCCTGGGGTGTTCGATGACACCCAGCCGATCAGCTTTCCCACCAACTACCCCGACGAGACCTTCTGGTTTACCGCCGACGCGGCGATTGTCGACGCGGCACGCGGGATTGACTTGAGCTACGGCACCGCCATCGAGGCGGCCTTCGCCGCCGAAGAAGTGGTCGAAGGTGACCAGGTCAGCTTTGCCCGGGTGCGTATCCGTGTGGATGTCCCAACGGCAGGCACCTACATCATCACCCACCCCTACGGTGTCGAAGTGTTCGATGTACCGGCGGCCGGCACGCGGGCAATCAACATGACCCGCGACATCGGGATTGGCGGACAGAAAAACTATACAGGGGCACTCAGAGGTGATGTCGGCCCGTTCCTGCGGGGCGTCGGTGGTCCTTACACCGAGACCAACCCTGCGACCGGTGCCAGCGAACGCTTCATTGGCGACCCGAACCTGGAGGAAGCCGTCACTGGCAGCCCGTTCAACACCAACTACGTACGCATCGAAGGCCCCAATGGCCTGGACCTGCGCACCACGCTGTTCTCGGTCTCCGGCAAGCTCTCTGAAGTTGTCCGGCCAACCCCGGTGATTGCCCAGCGCAGCACGTTCTCGCGTCACAGTGAAGACGGTAACTTGCGCGCCCAGCAGGATCTCTTCGTGATGGCCCCGCCACCACCGGGCAGCGCCACCCTGGTCAGCCAGACCCCGAACCTGAATTTCACCGAAGCCAACACAACCGGCGCCTGGTACGCCCAGTCGGCACTCAATCCGGCACTGCCATTGAATCTGCAGGTAACCGCCGACAACCAGTTGGCGATTCCCAGTAGCACCCCGACCACCCTGACCCTGCCGCTGACCGACCTGGTAGTGATCCAGCGCGCCGAGTTCAGCCTGGCCTCCGGGCAACTGACCCTGGTCGCCTCGACCAGCGACGAAACCAGCCCACCCGTGCTCAGCGCCAGCACCGGCAATGGCACTGCCATTGGCACCCTGAGCGGCAATGGCGCGGTCAAGACGCTCACCACCGGGCTTTCGCCGCTCCCGCCAGCCACGGTCACGGTGACCAGTGCCTATGGCGGTAGTGACAGCGAAGAAGTGGTGCTCGTGCCATGAACATCATCACGCCACGTCCCGTAGCAGGAGGCAGCATGAACAACTGGCCACGTCTGGCGCTCTGCGCAGCTGGGCTTTCCCTCTCGCTGGCCGGCACTGCCTGGGCCGGCCTCAAAGCAGTCGACCCCGGCCCCTACACCCTGGCCACCGGGCGTTACCCGATGTGGTACCAGGACCACAACGACCTGTCCATGGAGCTGTGCCAATCAAGAGCGGCAAGTTCGCGGGTACCTGTGTCGGTGCCACCGAGCTACATGTGCACCCTGCTGCCCGAGCCTGGCGTCTACGACGATACCCTGCCGCTGGTGTTCCCGGACAACTGGCCACCGGAGATGTTCTGGTACCTGGCTGAAACCGCGATCCCGGCCGCAGGCAACAGCGGCTATGAGCTGGAGGTCTATGTTGCCGCCATCGAAGCGGCATTCTCCAGCGAAAACCCGGTCGATGGTGACCAGCTAGGCTTCGCCCGCGTGCGCATCCGCGCCTCGGTACCCAGTGCCGGCACTTATGTGATCACCCACCCTTACGGTGTAGAGACGGTCAACGTCACCACCGCCGGACGGCGAGCGATCAACATCACCCGTGACATCGGTATCGGTGCCCCGGGCGATTTCAGTGGTGCGCTCAACGGCGCGATCGGTCCGTTCCTGCGCGGCGTGGGCGGCCCCTACACCGAGATCAACCCGGATACCGGCGCCAGCGAAACCTATATCGGTGACCCGAACATCACTGAAGCGGTCATCGGCAGCCCGTTCAACACCAACTATGTGGAGATCCAGGGACCGGCCGGCACCATCCGCACCGACGCCTTCACCGTGTCCGGCAAGGTTCTCGATGCCCGCAACCAGACCCCTGCGGAGCTTGAACGTGCCAGCTACCGGCGTACTTCAGCCGGTACCCGGGTAGAGGTGTTCGCCAAGGCACCGAACAACGCCACCCTGTGCTGGCGCGAAACCCTGGCACTGGTCCCCGGCACCCCGCCTTCGCCTTGCCAGTTCAACCTGCTGGCTGACAACAACGGCCTGTTCTTCGCTCACCACCTGAGCACTGGCGCGCCGCCACCGGTGATCGTGGTCACGGCCACCGACCCTAGTGGCGCTACCCGCCCCACCGCGCTGTCGCGCAAGCTCAGCGATGTGGTCAAAGTCACCACCGCGCGCTACGACTGGGCCGACAAGCGCCTGCGGATCGAAGCCAGCTCCAGTGACGAAGTACAGGTGCCCGACCTGGTCGCCCAGGGCTACGGCCGCCTGTCCAAGTCCGGCCCCGTGCAAACCCTGACGGTCAACGATCTGCCACAACCTCCGGCCAGTGTCACGATCAAATCCGCCGCTGGGGGCAGTGACACCGAAGTGGTGGTGATCGTCGGCAATGCACCGGTCGAGGCCGAGAACCAGGCACCGGTGGCGCAAGCTGACCAGGGCAGCACCAGCTTCGGCGTACCGCTGACCTTGAACCTGGTGAGCAATGACAGCGACCCGGACAACAACGTGCCGCTGAGCATCGCCGACCTTACCCAACCCGCCCCGGGTCAAGGCACCGTCGCCCCCAACGGCAGCGCTGCCGTGCTCTACACCCCACCGCCGGTGGTCAGTGCACCGATGGTGGCAACCTTCACCTACCGGGCCCAAGACAACAAAGGGCTGAAGTCAGAGGTGAGCACGGTGACCATCAACGTCGCTCCGAACCAGGCGCCAACGGTCGTCAACGATACCGGTGCAACCTTGGGGGTCGCCCTGCCGATCAACGTCCTGCTCAACGACAGCGATCCGGAAGGCAACACCCCCCTGTCGGTCGCCAGCGTGTCGCAACCGGTCGACGGGCGCGGCACGGTGAGCACCGATGGCAACCAGGTCACCTACACCCCGCCGGCGACGATCCCAGCGCCGTTCACCACCAGCTTCACCTACATCGCCCGCGATAGCCTCGGGGCCCTGTCGACGCCTGCCACCGTGACGGTGCAGGTCTCGCCACGGCCGGCGGCAGAGACGTTCACCGTCACCACCGCGACTGTCACCGCGCGCTCCAACAACCGCTTCAACTGGGACCTCTCCGGCACCTCGTCGGTGGCCACCGGCAACACCGTCACTGTGCAGGTCACCACCCCGAGCGGGCTGGTCACCCTGGGCAGTACCGCGGTACCGCTGACCGGACGCTGGCGGTTGTCGGTGAGCAACAGCACCACAGTGATCCCGACCGCAGCACCGTCGGCGACCATCCGCACCAGCCAGGGCACCGTCCGTACCGTGCCGGTTACCGTGCAGTAGAACGCAGGAGACATGACCATGGCGCGCCTGACCACCTTGCTGCTGTGCCTGACCTTGCTCGGTCAGGCCGCCCTGGCCGACGACTTGATGGACAACGCCGACCTCGGCCCCGGTGGCGACCTGGGTGAACCGCTGTCGCTGCAACCGCTGCCGGCCAGCGCCGGGCAGCAGGCGCAGATCGAGCAGAACGGACAAGCCAACCGCGCCGCCATCGGCCAGGACGGTCAGGCCCTGCTGGGCCGCATCGTGCAGTCGGGCGGCGCACAGGAGGCGTACATCCTGCAACAAGGCAACGACCTGATGGCCACCATCAATCAACAAGGCTATGGCAACAGCGCCTCGATCGCTCAGAGCGGCAGCAACAACCGCGCGAACATCGAGCAATACGGCAACAGCAATAGCGCCAGCATCGTCCAGGCCGGCACCGGGCTGCAAAGCTCGGTGGTCCAGACCGGCAACGGTCAGCGCGTGCAAGTCAACCAATACCGTTAAACCCTGGAGGCACCACCATGTTCAAGCTCGCTCCCTTAAGCGCCGCCATTGTTCTGTGCCTTGCTGGCCAGGCGATGGCTGACGAAAGCCAGTCGACTCAAAACCAGTCCGGTACCGAGAACATCGCTGAGGTCAAACAGACCGCCGCCGCGTTAAGTATTACCACCCAGGACCAGGTCGGCCTGGGTAACAACCACGCCGCCAAGCAGGAAGGTGGCAACAGCTACATTCAGCAAAGCACGGACGGTGACTACAACGCCGGCTACGCCGAGCAACTGTTCGAGTATGGCAGCCAGATCAACCAGCAATCGGCCGGGTCCCTGAACAACACCCATGCCAGCCAGTCCCTGGGTACCGAAAACCAGGCCGAGCAAACCCAGGAAGGCAGTGGAAACTTCTCGTTCGTCTACCAGGACAGCCAGACTGGCAGCACCGGCACCACTGTGCAGTACGGTAACGATAACCGCGCCTTTGTCGAGCAACTGAACGACACCGCCGCCAACAACGCCCTGATCATCCAGGACGGTACCGACAACTACAGCGCCGCCGAACACATCAACCATAACGACGGCCAGATCGGTATCTATCAGACCGGTAACAGTAACTGGGCCTATGGCGACCAGCGCGAAGGCCAGGCGGGCACTATCGCCATTACCCAGAACGGTACCGGCAACTCCACCGAGGTCTGGCAGGACACCCAGGCGGGCAGCCACGCCTCGGTAACGCAATACGGCATGACCAACGAAGGTGTGATCGACCAGAGCTTTGGTGAAAACAACATCGCCAGCATCTTCCAGAGCGGCAACCTCAATGCCATCTATGCCGACCAGTACGAATCGATGGGGTCGCTATCGACGCTGGTGCAGACCGGTGACAGCAACGTCAGCTTCACCTACCAGACCGGCGACAGCCATGTCCTGGAGGTCTCCTCCAACGGCACTGGCAACATGGTGCTGGCCAGCAACTGGAAAGGCGAGAAAGCCGGTGGCCAGTTCGGCACCAGCCAGACTGCAGCGATCAACCAGAGCGGTACCGGCAACAGCGCCAACCTGACCCAGAAGGACGTGGCGCAACTGGCTCGGTTGAATCAGAGCGGTACCGGCAACACCGCCGAACTGACCCAGGTTGACAGCAACAACGAGTTGTACTTCGAACAGAACGGCACTGACAACCTGCTGATCGCAGATCAACGCGGCACCAACAACTACGCCACAGGTTCCAGCACTGGCGAGAGCAACAGTGTCAAGCTGGACCAGTCCGGCAGTGGCAACCAGAGCTCCACCTGGCAGCTGTATGGCGACAACAACAGCGCCACCATCACACAGACTGACGGCATCAACGTCTCCTACGTGACCCAGGGTGGTTCCTACAACCAGGCAATAGTCGACCAGAGCGGCGCGGGCATGATCTCAACCATCGAGCAGTATGGTTCCGGCAACCAGGCCACCGTACTGCAGCAGTAGGAGCGGGCTTGCCCCGCGATAAACCGAGCAGTTTTCCCGCTTGGCCGCAGTCACCGATGGGGGTGACTGCGGCCCTTTTTCCTGCCCCCTAGCACCTGTTAGCCCATTGCGCCCCGCTAAAACCCCCGGCTCAGAGCCTTCGTTCCTAATTCGTTAATATTTTATTTTCCGCCTGAACGCTTTACATGCCAATGCTAATCCTTATCATTCTCGACGCCTTTGAGCGAGGCCTGCCAGTCCCGGGCCCTGCTCACCCTTTGTTCAAGGAGACATTTGACATGGCGTCGCGCTTCAACCTCAGCCCCTTGAGTATTGCCTTGCTGGCAACACTGGGCTCCTCGACACTCACCGCCGCTCCCCTGCAACTGCCACCCGATGAGGTCCAGATCCAGCCCACCGACTTGCCGGTCGCGGGTACCCGCCAGGCCATCGAACTGGAAGACACCAAAGTGCTGGGTACCGCCGAAGAAGAGCTCAAACAAGCCCCCGGTGTGTCGATCATCACTGCCGAAGACATCAAAAAGCGCCCGCCGGTCAACGACCTCTCCGACATCATCCGCCGCGAACCCGGGGTCAACCTTACCGGCAACAGCAGCAGCGGTGCGCGCGGCAACAACCGGCAGATCGACCTGCGCGGCATGGGCCCGGAAAACACCTTGATCCTGATCGACGGCAAGCCTTCCACCTCACGCAATGCCGTGCGTTATGGCTGGAGTGGCGACCGCGACACCCGCGGCGAAACCAACTGGGTACCCGCCGAGGAAGTCGAACGCATCGAAATCCTTCGCGGCCCGGCCGCCGCCCGGTATGGTTCCGGGGCCATGGGCGGTGTGGTGAACATCATCACCAAACGCCCGACCGAGGACCTGCGCGGTTCCATGACCCTGTACACCATGCTCCCCGAGGACGATGCCGAGGGCACTGGCAAGCGTGTCAACTTCAGCCTCAGCGGGCCGCTGACCGACAGCCTGATCTTTCGCGTGTACGGCAACCTGAACAAGACCGACGCCGATGACATGAAAATCAACTCGGCGCACCAGACCTATGCAGAATCCTTGATGGCCGGCCGTGAAGGTGTGCGCAACAAAGACATCAACGGCATGCTGAGCTGGAAGATCGATCCGGCCAACACCGTCGACCTGGAAACAAGCTACAGTCGCCAGGGTAACATTTTCGCCGGTGACACCATGCTCAACGCCGGTGGCGAATTCGTCGAAAGCCAGGTCGGCAAGGAAACCAACGTCATGCAACGCTCCAGTTTCGCCGCGACCCATCGCGGCGACTACGACTGGGGCACCTCGACCGGGTCGCTGTCCTACGACCTGACCCGTAACGGCCGCCTCAATGAAGGCCTGGCCGGCTGGGGTGAAGGTGCCCCCTCAGGCAGTGCCGGGCGCTTTGAATCGCGCCTGCGCAACACCCGCGCCACGGGCGAAGTCAACCTGCCGCTGAGTATCGGCCTTGAGCAAGTGCTGACCCTGGGCGGCGAATACCTTTACGAGTCGCTCAACGACCCAGGCTCGCTGCGCCCGCAAAGCTATGACCCAGGCGCCGAACTGCCAGGCTTCGACCGTACCCAGACCAAATCCACCGCACGCAGCTTTGCCCTGTACGCCGAAGACAACATCGAAGTCGGCGCCAGTACCATCGTCACCCCCGGCCTGCGCTACGACCATCACGAGGACTTCGGCAGCAACTGGAGCCCGAGCCTCAACGCTTCGCACCAGATCACCGAAGCCCTGAGCGTCAAGGGCGGCATCGCCCGCGCCTACAAGACCCCGAACCTGTACCAGGCCAACCCCAACTACCTGCTCTACAGCCGTGGTGGTGGCTGCAACTCCAGCGAGGTCAACGAAGGCGGCTGCTACTTGCTGGGCAACGCCAACCTCGACCCGGAAACCAGCGTCAATAAAGAGCTGGGCCTGGCTTACGACAAAGGCACCTGGCGCACCAGCGCCACCTACTTCCGTAACGATTACAAGAACAAGATCGAGGCGGGCAACCAGACTTTGTTCCGCCTGCCCAACGGGCGCCGCATCCTGCGCTGGGAGAATACCGGCAAGGCGGTGGTGCAAGGGGTGGAAGGCAACCTGTTCATCGCACTCACACCACGCCTGGACTGGAACACCAACTTCACCTACATGATCGAATCAGAAGACAAGAAAACCGGCGAACCGCTGAGCATCATCCCCGAGTACACGGTCAACTCGACCCTGGACTGGAATGCCACCGACAAACTCTCGTTCCAGCTCAACGGCACCTACTATGGCAAGCAGGAAGCACCCAGCTACAACGCCCGCGCCAATGAAACGCTGGACCCCAAAGTGCAAAAGGATGTCGACCCTTATGGGCTGGTCGGCATCAGCAGTGGCTATGAATTCAACAAGCACCTGAGTGTGCGTGTCGGGGTCAACAACCTGTTCGACAAGCGTCTGTACCGTGAAGGCAATTCTGACGAAGCCGGTGCATTGACCTACAACGAAGCCGGACGTGCCTACTACGCATCCTTCACTACTTCGTTCTAAAACCTACAGGGGCCGCACAACACTGTGTCGGCCCTGACTAGATCCTGTCAGACGAAAACTCTTCGCCTGTAGGTTTTTTCGTCAACGCTACCTGATAAATTCAACACAACTGCACTCCCCGTACTATCGTTCCTTGATTCGACGTATCGTTGGCGCCCTTCCGGCCCAGGCCAGAGCCGCCCTCCTGAATGATTCGGGATTTTGCTTACATACTCGACAAGGAGCTGAACTTTGACCTCTGTGTTGATCGTTGACGACCACTCCACCATCCGTTTTGCCGTTCGCATGCTGCTCGAACGCGAACACTTCACTGTCATCGGTGAAGCCCTCGACGGTGAAACTGCAGCACAGATGGCCCGGGACCTTCGCCCAGGCGTGGTGATTCTCGACATTGGCCTGCCAGGCATTGATGGCCTGAGCGTATTGAAACGCTTGCAACAGCTCGAACCTGCGCCGCGCGTGATGGTGCTGACCGGCCAACCCGCCAATCTGTTTGCCCGCCGCTGCCTGGACGCAGGTGCCTCAGCATTCATTCGCAAGGACGAAGACCTCGAAGCCTTGGTGTCGGCATTGAAAGCCATGATCAAGGGCTACTCGATTTTTCCTGACCTACCGATGCAGCACGGTCCACTGCTTAGCGAACAACAGCGCCTGAGGAAACTCTCCGATCAGGAGTTAGCAGTACTACGGCTGCTGATAGAAGGACAATCGAACAACGCCATCGCTGAATCCATGCACCTGAGTGCGAAAACCGTCAGCACCTACAAAACCCGGATCCTGGACAAACTGGAGCTCCGTTCATTCGTGGAGCTGATCGAACTGTCGCGCCGTCATTCACTCTGAGCCCGCCATGAACCGGCTCACAGCCTTACTACTAGGTTGCCTGCTAAGCCTGCAGACACTCCTCGCCTTTGCCATCGATGTCGGTGAACCACGCCAGCTCCTGGCCCGGTCAATCAGCAGCACGATGTTGACGCTGTCAGCCGAAGACCGAAACTGGCTCAAGCACAAGCATCACTTGCTGCTCGGTACCACCATTCCCGACTACCCGCCGTTCGATATCAATGTCAGCAACAGTGACTATGAAGGTTTGACTGCCGATTACGCCGGATTGGTCAGTGAGCTACTCGGCATACCGATCGAGGTCCGGCGCTTTGCCGATCGCGCCCAGGCGATTGCCGCGCTGCATGCCGGCAAAATCGATCTGCTGGGCAGTTCCAATGCCTTCGAAGCCGCCGACGCGCAACTGGTACTTAGCCGCGCTTACACCGACGACCAATCGGTGATTGCCAGCGGTTCAGGGAAATCCCTGGGGCTCAACGACAAGCTTGCAGGGTTGCGGCTGGCGATGGTCGATCATTATTTGCCAACCTCCGTCGTCACCGCGCTTTACCCACAGGCGAAGCTGCAGCTTTACAGCTCCAACCTGGCAGGCCTCTCGGCCGTATCGCTGGGACAGGCCGACGCGTTTCTCGGCGACGCCGTCAGCAGTGACTACCTGATCACCCGCGTCTACCTGGACAGCGTGCAGATCGATCATTTCATCAAGAACCTGCGCGGCACCTTCGCCTTTGCCGTGTCCCGCAACAACCCTAGCGTGCTGCGCCTGGTCAATCAGGCGCTGGACCGCATCGGTGACAACGACCGTTTGAATATTCTGCGACGCTGGACCAGCGGCAGTACCCGGGTGCTGCTCAACCGCAGCAGCCTGAGCCTGAGCGCCGCTGAGCGCAGCTGGATCGAGCAGCATCCACGCGTGCGGGTGGCGATCAACAAGTACTTTGCGCCCATGAGCTTTTACGATGACCATTATCAGTTTCGTGGCATCACTGCCGATGTCCTTGACCAGGTCAGCCTGCGCACCGGCCTGAAGTTCGACATTCAAGTGGTCGATTCGATAGCGCAAATGATCAAGCAGGTCGAACAAGGTCACGTCGATATCGCCGGTGTGCTACCGCCCACCCCGGCTCGCGAAGGCACTTTGCGCTTCACTCGCCCTTACTTGATTACCCCGCGAGTACTGGTCACCCGTACTGATAACCACAGCCTGAGCAGCGCCGAACAACTCAAAGGCAAGCGTCTGGCGTTGATACGTGGCGTCTCCCCGGTCGAAGCCGAGCTGAGTCTGCGCTACCCGCAAACCACATTGGTAGCCGTCGATGACCCGCTGTCGCTGATGGAGTCTGTGGCGCAGGGCAAGGCCGATGTGGCCTTGAGCTCGCAGATCAACGCTGCCTATTTTGTCAGTCGCATGTTCAAGGATCGTCTGCAGATCGCCTCGATATACGGTGACCAACCCGGCATTTTCTCCTTTGCCGTGGGCCGTGACGCCACACACTTGCATTCAATCCTCGACAAAGCCTTGCTCAGCATCCCCCCCGACGAAATGACCGAACTGACCGGCCGCTGGCGAACCAACGCACTGATCAGCGACAGCCTCTGGTACAACTACCGCGGGCTTATCCTGCAGATCCTGCTGGGCGCCGGGATACTGATCGCGGCGGTGATTCTCTGGAACCGCTACCTGCGCAAACTGATCCAGCAACGCAGCGAGGCCGAGCAGGCCCTGCAAACGGAGCTGGGCTTCAGCAAGCGCCTGCTTGAAGAGTTACGCCTGGCCAAAGAGCAGGCCGAAGACGCCAGCCGCGCCAAAAGCACCTTCCTGGCGACCATGAGCCATGAGATCCGTACGCCGATGAACGCGGTCATCGGTCTGCTCGAATTAGCCGTCCAGGATGCTGAACAGGGCCGTGCCGACCGTGCTTCTCTACAGGTAGCGTTTGAATCGGCCAATGGCATGCTGGAGCTGATCGGCGACATTCTCGACATCGTCCGTATCGAATCCGGGCACATGACCCTGGCACCGCAGCCGACTGACCTCAATGCCCTGGTCAGCGCCACCGTGCGGGTATTCGAAGGCAACGCCAGGCTCAAAGGGCTGAGACTGGAAAGCGATTTGCAGCCCACGCCGCATCGGGTCCTGATCGATTCGCTACGTCTTAAACAGATCCTCTCGAACCTGGTAAGCAATGCGATCAAATTCACCGATCAGGGCAGCGTCAAGGTCAGCCTTCGGCATCTTGCCCGTGGGGATGGGCACCTGCAGGTGGTGCTCGAAGTCGCAGACAGCGGCATCGGCATCAGCAGCGAAGATCAGCAGCGCCTGTTCCAGCATTTTGCCCAGGTCGGTGCGCAAACGGCGCGCCAGGGCACAGGGCTGGGCCTGGTCATCAGCCGTACCCTGTGTGAGCTCATGGGTGGAAAATTGAACCTGCACAGTGCCCCGCACCAAGGCACAAGTGCCCAGGTCACACTGAGCCTGGCCCCAGCCGAATCTGCCGCTCACACTGACAGCAAGCCAGAGACCCGCGACAACAGCATGCCGACGCAGTCCATTCTGGTGGTGGATGATTACCCCGCCAACCTGATGCTGCTCGAGCGCCAGCTCACGGTACTTGGCCACCGGGTCATTCAGGCCAGTGACGCTCAGCAGGCCCTGGCGCTGTGGCAAGAAGGCGACTTCGATACGGTGATCACCGATTGCCACATGCCAGACATGGACGGGCATCAATTGGCCCGCCAGATCCGCGCGCAGGAGCGCCGGCTGCAGCTACCTGCCTGCCTGATTCTCGGCCTGACCGCCAATGCCCAGGCCCAGGAACGCGAGCGTTGCCTGGCCAGCGGCATGAACGATTGCCTGTTCAAGCCAATTGGCCTGGCCGAACTGCGTCGTCATCTGCAGGCCGGTGCTTCCCACGCGCCGCTGCCGGAAACCGCCGACGATGACGGACACGCCAGTGGCTTCGATATCGACAACCTCCAGTACCTGACCTTGGGCGACCCAGCGCTGATCCGTCGCCTGGTCGGCGAACTGGCACGCAGCAACCATGAAGACCTCAATGCCCTGCGCGCCTTGGGCACGCGGCCTTCACGCAGCAGCCTGCGCGCCCTGGCCCACCGGATCAAAGGCGGCGCCAAGATGCTCAAAGCGCGCGCTCTGGTGCGCAATTGCGAAGCGCTGGAGCAGGCCAGTCTCGGTGATGCCACGGACGAACAGCTCAACGTATTGCTCGATACGCTGGAGCACAGTTTGCTGACCCTGGAAAAACAGCTGAGCGAACTTGTCAGTGTAACTGCAAGGTCGAGTTGATCTGACTGATGGCATCGACCACATGCTGGGAGCCCTGCTGGATTTCCAGGATCACCTCCCCGGCCTCGTTGGCCAGTTCCACGCCGATTCCGGTGCGGCTCAGGCTTGATTGCATGCTGGCCACGGCAGTCAGCGACAAATCATGGTTCTGGCGCACCACCTCGACAATTTCCAGGGTTGCCTTGCTGGTACGCGCCGCCAGGCTGCGCACCTCATCGGCGACCACAGCAAACCCCCGGCCGTGCTCACCTGCGCGTGCCGCTTCGATGGCAGCATTGAGGGCCAACAGGTTGGTCTGATCGGCGATACCGCGAATGGTCTGAACGATCTGCCCGATCAGTTCCGACTGTTTGCTCACCGCATCGATACTTCGAGCGGCCGCATTGAGGTTCACGGAAATCTCCTCGATCACCTGCACCGTCTGCTGCACGACCTGGGACCCCTTGCGGGCACAGGCATCATTCTGCACCGAGGTGGCATGCGCCGCCTCGGCGGCCGTCTGCTGGGTGCTGACCTGGGAAGTGATGTCGCTGGCGAACTTGACCACCTTGTACAGGCGGCCCTTGGTGTCGAAGATCGGATTGTAAGATGCCTCGAGGTAAACCATCTGCCCCAGCTTGTTGACCCGTTCGAAGCGATGCGAATGGTATTCGCCGCGATTGAGCGACGCCCAGAAGGCCTTGTAGGCCGCCGACTCGCTTTCGCTCTTGTGGCAGAACAGGCTGTGGTGTTGACCGACAATCTCTTCATGGCGGTAATGCATGGTGTCGAGAAAGTTCTGATTGGCCTTGATCACCTTGCCCTCAGGGGTGAACTCGATCATTGCCATGGAGCGGCTGATGGCCTTGATCAGGCTTTGGCTTTCATGCTCATCCCGCACCCGACGGGTGATCTCAGACGCCACTTTGATCACGCTGGTGACTTGCTGCTGAGGGCCCAGCACCGGCATGTAGCTGGCTTCGAGCCAGATCTCACGGCCTTGCTGGTCTATCCGCGCAAAGGTACCGCTTTGCGCCTCGCCCCGACCGAGGTCTCGCCACAAGCGCCGGTACTCGTCGCTGTTGGCGTAGTCCTGCTCGCAAAAAATCCGGTGGTGCTTGCCACGGATCTGCTCAAGGTTATAACCCATGACCTTGCAGAAGTTGTCGTTGGCTTCAAGGATGATGCCGTCCGGGCTGAATTCGATCATCGCCATGGAGCGGCTGATAGCAGCCAGTTTGGCATTCATACCGGCCAAAACCCGGTTGCACTGCTCAATTTCAACCAAATCGGACTTGCGATGAAAATCAAACATCGTAGTGCGCTCCAGGCTCAGGTGTTGCTGAGCATAGATCGGCCTTGGTGCCGTGCAAGCACTTTGATATCGCCCCACCCATTGAGGGTAACGCTGTTCACTTGGGTAGGAGCGAGCTTGCCTCGCGATGCGATTTGCCTGACAAAACGCAATCGCGGGACAAGCCCGCTCCCACCGGGCTTGCCCCGCTTCTCTTAAGTGAACAGCATTACACCCATTGAGGGGGGTGAGCCTTAACTGCTTTCGCGGACCACCAGTTCAAACCCCAGATCCTGGTTGTGCACGGTGCCACGCTTGCCGTCGAGCAAGCCCAACAAGGCCTGGGCGGCGCAACGGCCAATGGCGGCGCGCGGGGTGCGGATCGAGGTCAGGCGCGGAACCATGTGCGCCGAAGCCGGAAGATCGTTGAAGCCGACCATGGCCACTTGTTGCGGCACCTTTACTCCCAGGCGCAGTGCCTCAAGAATCGCCCCCTGGGCCAAGTCGTCGTTACAGAAGAAAATCCCGTCGACATCACCATGCTCGGCCAGCAACTGCCTGAACAACTCGCCGCCCAGGCCGATGGACGACGGTTGTGGCGACAGCACCTGCAGTTCACTGGCATAGCGACCTGCTGCGACCAGGGCCTGGCGATAGCCTTCAGCCCGTTGCATCACCCGCGGGTCGAGCTGCGCGGCGATGAACCCCAGGCGCTGGCAACCACGTTCGAGCAAATGCTGCGCCGCCGCCGCACCGGCCTGCTGCTGGGAAAAGCCCACCGACATGCCCTGCTCCTGCAGCCCCAGCTCCATCATGTGCACACAGGGCACGCCACTGGCGCTGAGCATTTGCTTGGACGCTTCGCTGCGATCGAAACCGGTGAGCAGCATGCCGCGTGGCTGATAGGCCAGATAGTTGCGGATCAGGTTCTCTTCTTCGGCGATATCGTAGTGATAGTTGCCGATCAGCACTTCAAGACCGCGAGGTCGCATGACCTCATGGACGGCCTCCAGCGTCTCGATGAACAGCTGGTTGGACAGCGACGGAATCAACACCACGATCGACTCGCTCTGCGCCGAGGCCAACGCCCGGGCCGCCGGGTTGGCGACATAACCGAGGGTGGTTGCTGCCAGCTTGACCTTCTCGACCAGCTCCGGGGCAACGGTGCTGACCCCGCGCAGGGCGCGCGAAGCGGTAATCGGGGAAACCCCGGAAAGCCTGGCCACTTCAGCCAGAGTGGGACGACCGGTAGTGCGGGAGCCGATGCGGGTCATGGGGAATTGTATTTTCGACTTGCAAAGAATGGGGAACGGGCACTAAGGTAGCGCTGTCTCAGTACACAGGCAATGCATAACTGCAGGTGACCTGAATTGAGCATCCAGACTGCTGAATACAAGACCAATAACATCTGGGAAAGAAGCGCCCGAGGCTAATTCAGTCGCGGCTAAAGATAGCGCTATCTTGCCCTGCAGGAGGTACCGATGAACCCACCCCTATCCGCGATCGTGGTCATGGGCGTAGCTGGCTGCGGCAAGAGCTACGTCGGTGCCGCCATTGTCGGCTTGAGCGGCGGTCGCCTGATCGAAGGCGACGACTTCCACCCTGCCGCCAACATCGAAAAGATGAGTGCCGGCATTCCCCTGGACGATGACGACCGTGCCGGTTGGCTGATCCGTCTGGGTGAAGAGATGCAGGCCACCCTCAAGGCCGGCGAACGTCCGATCCTGACCTGTTCGGCGCTGAAAAAGCGTTATCGCGACGCCCTGCGCCATGCCGTACCCGACCTGGGTTTCGTGTTTCTCGATCTCACCCCTGAAGAAGCCAGCCGCCGGGTGCTTGCCCGCCCTGGGCACTTCATGCCGGCCAGCCTGATCGACAGCCAGTTCGCCGCCCTCGAACGCCCCAATGGCGAAGCCCTGACCCTGCCCCTGGATGCCACATTGCCGGTGGCACAACTGGCGGTGCAGGTCGACCTCTGGCTAAAGCCTTGCGGTGAGCCGGTGCTGGCGCGAACGGCCTGATCAGGCAGTTTTCCGGCTCACCAAAGATAGCGCTGTCTTGCCGCGTAAATGCGGCAAAAGCTCCGCCCACAACAATGACAAAATGAGGCACTGAACCATGTTCGGTTTGGCAACTGATACCTTCCTGCTGCTCGATGCAATGGTCACCATCGTCGGCCTGGTGCTGCTGATCACCCATTTCAAGGTCCACCCCTTTGTCGCCTTGACCCTGGCCGCCGGTTTTCTCGGCCTGACCTCGGGCATGCCGGTGGCCAAGGTCATGAAAT